>NZ_JAUBTO010000264.1:0-5927 GCF_036702495.1 Microcoleus sp. C2D2
AGCGCTGTTTTAGCCAAAGAATTTCCGTTTTGCGATGAACTCAACAGCATGGCTCGACAATCGAGCGCAGAAAGAGCTTGGTCGGCGATCGCCAGATTCTACGACAACTGTAAAAAGAAGACTCCGGGGAAAAAGGGGTTTCCAAAATTCCAGAAAGACAACCGCTCAGCCGAATACAAAACGACCGGGTGGCGTCTGGCAGCAGACCGAAAGTCCATCATTTTTACCGACAAAAAGGAGATCGGAAAACTCAAATTAAAAGGAACGCGGGACTTACATTTTATCAGCTTACTCAAATCAAACGAGTACGCTTGGTAAAACGAGCAGATGGATATTACATCCAATTTTGCATTCAATCTGACCGTTCTGAAAAGATTGAAGTCACGGGCAGTGCCATTGGATTAGACGTGGGATTGAAAGAATTTTACACAGACTCCAATGGCGTTACAGTTGAAAATCCGCGATTTCTTCGCAAGGGAAAGCGCAGGCTCCAAAAAGCCCAAAGACGACTTTCAAGACGAGTCAAGGGTTCGCAAAATAGGAAAAAAGCTAAAGTGATTCTAGGAAAGCATCATCTCAAAATAAGTAGACAACGTAAAGATTTTGCTGTGAAATTGGCAAGATGTGTCATCCAGTCAAACGACTGTGTAGTCTACGAAGACTTGAGGATTAAAAATATGGTGAAGAATCACTGTCTAGCCCAATCGATTAACGACGCATCTTGGTATATGTTCCGAGTGTGGCTGGAATATTTCGGTAAAGTATTCGGAAGAATTACAGTTGCCGTGCCAGCCAATGGAACAAGTCAAGAATGCTCTAGCTGCGGAACAGTTGTTAAGAAAAGTCTATCAACGCGAACCCATGTTTGTCAGTGTGGATGCGTGTTAGATCGTGACCATAATGCAGCTAGAAATATCCTGAGTCGGGGATTGAGTACGGCGGGGCACGTCGGAACTCGGATCTTAGATCTGAACGCTTGTGGAGAATTGACCGCTACCGATGTTGAAGTAATTCTGCATCAGCAAGTCGATTCTGCGAAACAAGAATCCCCTTGGCTTTAGCCAGGGGAGTGTCAACAACTCTCAATGAACAATAGTCCAGACAGTTTTTAGTTCGCCGTCTGAAACCCTCGATTTTCCGTTGGTAGGGAACTTGCCTTGGAGCATTGAAACCCTTATTCTACGGTTGGCAATCAAAAACTGTCCGAAGTATTGAATGAACACAAAAGGAATGACGCCCACGTTAAGGTAAATAGCGTTGGCTCTTGCCACGAATTTATAAGCACTTAAGTAGCGAAACCCAACAGACAAACCTTGAGTGGGGTTTCATTCCTCAACCTAACCTACAAAGTTGGCTGCCCGATCGCAGACATGGTATAAATGTTGGCAAAAAGCAGATGTTGGATTGACGCAGGAAACGCAATTTATAGGATATGCGATCGCACTAACGCCTAAACTCCCGTAGCCAACAATTCAAATCTATCTCTTCCTTACACTTAATTTCAATAAAATTAGCTGACCTTTATGCTTAACAGCAAGCGTTTGGCTATCTGGACTAAAAACATAACTGTCATATCCATTTTCATCTGGAGTCCAAAGTTCTTGTCCGTCTCGGATCCACAACCTCAGCCCATGTTTGAAAATACCTGTACTATAAAATTTACATACAGCAGCAATTATCTGGCCATTAGAGCTAAAAGAAACAGCCTCGCAAGAGTAATTGTCTATATCGTCAAGTAAACTCGGCAAGGATATAATAATACGCCACAAGGATATTGTAGGCAAAGTTTGAATTCTCTTTCCATCTTCTGCATTCCAGAGCGTTACCCCGTTTGACCCAGCCGTAGCAACTATCTGGTTATCCGGACTCCAACTTATACCCTGACTATAAGACTTATCAATATGTTCAAATAAATATAGCAGTTTCCCCTGATAATTCCACAGTCTAGCCCCTTCAGGATGCCAGGTTAAGATAGCAGTATTATTTGAATTAGGTGCGACATCGAAAGCCATTAAAGTTGATAAATTTCTAAGTAACTTTCCTTCTTGGCTCCATAAGTTTACGTTGCCACTATCGATAGTAATGATTGTTCTTCCATCTGGGCTAAAATTAACGTATTCAAACCCGCCATAACCTTTACTAGAAACTCTCAAAGGAGTAGTCATACCGCTTCTCTTAAGAATCTGAAGCTCCTCCCCAGAGCGACTCCAAAGCTTCACCTCTTGAAGACTAAGCGTAGCAATAGTTTGTCCGTCTAAGCTAAATCTGAAAGCCTGAATTGTTTCTTTGTGGTGAAGAGTCTGAATTTCCTCACCGTTAAGATTCCAGAGTTTCACTTCCTTGTTGCCAAGAGCAACAATCATCTTCCCATCAGGATGAAAATATACAACTGGAATATAAGAATCCTGAGCTATGAAGGGTGATGTCCACAATTGCTTTCCTTGAGTGTTCCACAGAGTCACTCCAGTATTACTAGCAGTTACTATCAGTTGCCCATCTGGACTAAATACGAAACTCTTGATTTTAGCTTTTGTTGTATCAGATGATAATGTCCGAATTTTTTCCGCTTCAAGATTCCATAGAGTCACTTCGCGGTCATTAGAAGTAGCAATTATTTTTCCATCTGGGCTAAATATGAATCTGTTAATCACAGACTGATGTATTCGCCCAAGCTCAATAACTTTCCAAGTTTCACGAGTTTTAAAGTTGTTAATCGTAGCAGCGATCGCAACTAGCGAAAGTATAAATATAATTGAAAATTTTTTGCGATTAAGCATTCCAACAACCCCCGATTATAACTCTAAATTGGTATTAGATTAATACCAATATAGACTTTTCTCTGGCTTGCCTCTGGATTTTTGGGAGCAACTCTGGAATCTTTACGAAAACTTTACCGGAGCGGTGCGATCGCTAAGCTTGCAGTGTATATCAGTGGAATGTAACACACCAGACCGATTTGAAGATAAAGCAATGAGCGATCGCCCCACTCATTTCAAGGTGAATAGACTAAAACATTTGTATAGCCTTTCTCAGTAACATGAGGTGCTCTCGCGGCCTCCGTGGCCTCCGTGGCCTCCGTGGGCATAGGCATAGGACTCGCCCCCATACCTCACCACGCGATCGAACCGCTATATCCCCGGAAATCCTGTGCCATAGCGATTAGAAAGTCTAGGCTCATGCACCGCTTTAATCTCGGCCCTTTGCCTGTCTAAGCTGTTGCGGCATTTAAACTGTATGTCAAAAAAAAATCAAAGTCTTGTGGGGTGGGCGTCCCGCCCGCCCTGAATATACAATTTAAATGCGCGACAGCTTAACTTCTAAACTGCCGTCGTTCCTTTTGCAGTCTCTCGAACAACAAAATCAACCACATCCTCTAATGAACCAGTGCGCTTGTACAGGTCCCGTTGCCGTGCAGCACCGTTCCCTTGCTGCATCGTTTCCTGTGCGATCGCATAGACTTTATCCCATTCCCCAAATTCTTCGATGGTGTTGATGCCGATTAGCGATCGCGGACTCCGCACTAGACTGGTTCACCGTAGAGTGTTCTGCGATCACGTTGGCATCAGTTGCTGAATGCGCTCTGGTTCCTCTCCCAGCCAATCTAGATTCTGGGCAGTGCTGTCGAAAATTGATGAGGTTTTGAATGGCTCAAACTCGCCGCGCGATGCCGCTTCTGCCGTTTTTGCTAACAGCGATCGCACCTCCTGGTCATTCATGGGCTGGAACGTCCGCACCGCCTCAAACGCTTGATCGAGAATCTCCATGCTGTCAATCCCCGTAACCACAACCGATGTAGGTAGATTCAGCGCATAGTGCAGACACTCAATTGGCGTTACCGTATTTGACCGTAACAAAATCCCGTTTCCCATGCTTTTCATGCCAAGAATGCCGATGTCCTGTTTAACGAGTTCTGGCACAACCAGCTTCGCAAAGCTTCGGTAGTGTGCATCCATCACATTCAGCGGCAACTGAGCCGCATCAAACTTAAACCCATAACTGGCTGCAACTTCCAGCATATGCAGATGAATCTGGGGGTCTTTGTGTCCGGTGAAGCCAATATATCGGAGTTTGCCAGCTTCCCGCGCCTCAATTAAGGCGGCATTTGCCCCTTCTGGATCGAAAACTCGAGGCGGGTCCTCGAATCGGAGGATTTCGTGGTGCTGGACGAGATCGATGCAATCAACTTGCAGGCGTTGCAGTGATTCGTCTAGCTGTCTTGCGGCATCTTTCTTCGAGCGACCGTCGATTTTCGTCATCAGGAATACTTTGTCTCGGTAGCCATCGCGCAAGGCTTTCCCCATGCGAATCTCGCTGACTCCACCGTTGTAATCCCAACTGTTATCCATAAAAGTGATGCCGCGGTCGATCGCACTGCGAACAATCCGGATACCCAGTTGCTCATCAACATACTTCAATCCGATGTGCCAACCACCCAATCCGATCGCAGAAACCCTCTCTCCTGTGCTGCCAAGAGTTCGGTATACCATTTCTGAGTTTGACGTACTTTCTGACATCTATTCTCCTTTTTTTGCACCTATTGCTTAAGTGCAGATAGCTATAAGCAAATTCAAACGCAAGCAAACGTTTACAACATCTTGCTAGAGACACACTAGAACTGAGTATTGGCAATTTAGGAGGTGTGAACTACTTGGTTGAGTTGAGGCGTTATGCGATCGCTATTAGTGCTACCTGGTATCCTCCTCCCTCTGGAGTTTTCCTATAATAAATGCTGTGACTGGTGTGCCTTCAACTGTGCCTTCAACTGTGCAATTTCCTGAGCCATGTCTAAAACCATTGCCGCTCCCACTAAATTCAGCCCCAAATCCCGACGCAAGCGCTGAATTTGGCTGATGCGACCGATGTCGCGCGATCGCAGCATCGAACCCCTTGCTTCAATTAATCCCATCTCAATAAAGTTTTCCACTAGAGTAACAGAGGTTTCTGTCACTCTAGCTGCATACTCAAATGAATAAAGGCGATCGCCCTCTTGTGAAACAACTACCCGTGAAAGACTCACCTCGTTCATAGCCTTACCTCCTCTAAATTGGCACGCGGATTAAAACTGCTATTAGCACGAATTTTTTCATAGCAGTCACGCTCAATCTGGCTTATATCCTTAGGAGATACAATCTGTAACTTGACAATTTGATCGCCGCGCCCATCCTTAGGTTTGGGCCATCCTTTGCCTCGCAGTCGCAAAGATTGCCCAGAACGAACACCACCGGGAACGCTCATTGTGACACTGCCGTCAGGCGTTGGTACTTTTATTTGAGAACCCAATACTGCTTCATCAGGTCTAATCGGAATTTCAGTGACAATATCATCACCTTCAAACCGGAAAAATGGATGGGGCAGTAGTTCGATCGTCAGGTACAAATCTCCCCTAGCTTGCGAGAAAGGACTGGGACGACCCTTACCCTTGACACGGATGCGGCTTCCAGGTTTAGCCCCTGGTGGAATTCGCACATTAATCGTTTCATCGTCTAGTTGCAGCCGCTTCTGTACTCCTTGACACTCCCCGGCGTGAACGCACGGGGATTCTTGAGAAGTAAAGCCTAACAGACCTTAATTCGCAACGGCTGCGCCAAACAGCCTCTAGACAGTCCGGTAAAACCATTCTGCTTACTTTTTCTACCAATATTCGCCGCGCCTTGTGCGGAGCGCATTAATCAAATGTCCTTGCTTACTCCGATACAATCCACGCTTAATTCGCTTGCCAGAAAACTGGTAGGTAGTTTGCTTGTCGGCATTGTAAATAGGCAGATCGTCACCATCCAAGTAACTAGATTTAGACGTGTAACTTTCTTCTTGCTCTTTGTAGATCAATCCATACCGTTCACACAACGATTTAATGTATCCGCTCAATAAATCGGGGTAACAGCAAAAAAGAAGGTTCACAATCTAGGCACAGCATGGTAGAATATAAA
>NZ_JAUBTO010000265.1:0-5883 GCF_036702495.1 Microcoleus sp. C2D2
TGACAGGTTTCAACGGGGATTGACTGCAACACGGTGACTTGTTGGGAATTTATTGTCCCTTCAGCTTCAATTAACAGCTTTTCCTGGCTTGATAAAATTAGATATCCTCTTTGCGCCCCGGCACTTTCTATCAAAATTTTCATCAAGCTCGACATTAGCTTATCTAGCATTATTTCACCGGAAATCGCCTGAGAAGCTTTCATTACTGTGGTGATATCTAAGTTAAATTCCGAACCTGTCGTCACTCTGGCGGTAGTTTGAGTGTTTTTATTTCTCGGTTGAATTGGTTTTAATAACTGGGGATATCGCGTTTCTAAATCTTTTACCTTAGCAGTTGCTCCCCATTGGACATAACAATAATACGCCTCAATCATGTAGGTTTGAGCAATTTTTTCTTTGCCCCTTTCTATATAAAATTTGGCTGCTAGTTCATTAGCTAGTGCTTCTTCGTTGAGCAAGTGATTTTTTTTAGCGAGTTGAATGGCGCGCTCGTATAACTCTAATGCTTGCCAATTAATCCCTAACACCCTAGCTTTTTCCGCTTCAATTAATTCATATCTATGGTGGTTTACTTCGGGCGCACTTTCGGCCCAGAATTTCATTTTTTCCTGATTAACATTGACTTGTTTCCAGTAGTTTTTTTGTTCATCTAGCGTGACTTCAGCATAGCGCTTTAACAAAATTAGCGAATGGTAAAAATTGAGAACTACGACTTGCATAAAACCAAAAGCTTGTCCGGCTTGCTCCTGTGCTAGGGCCACATTTTTTAAGGCTTGGCTACTATCGCCCAACAAGTAAACTAGAATAGTTTTAGCCACATAAAACATAAATAAAACTGTTCCCGATTTAGCAGCAATGATGCGAGACAAATTTTTTTCTTCATCAAAACTTTCACCGCTCAATAATAGGGAATCTGCTGCTTGAAGCTGTAAATTTAAACCTAATTGTCGCCATACTTGTGAAAAGTGAATAGAAATTTCTTGTTTAATGTTAATACACAAATCAACATAAACTCCTTGTTGCTGGACGGCAGCTTCTAAGTTATTCTCCGTAAAAAATAAGTAACTACACAAATTTGCAGCACAATATCCAGCCCATTCTAAATCACCTACTTCTAGCCCGGATTCTACTCCTTGCCGCAAAGGATCGACACTATTTCGGGCGTGTTCTTTCCAAGTGCGAATATTGGCATTAAACAAGTTATAAACTTTGGCTTTTAATTCTTTATCCTTAAATTTATTTAATAACTTTAATGCAATTAAACCGGCCTGATAACCTCTATCTAATTGACCCAATCCTACTAGCAATAACCCGTAAAACCCATAGGCAAAAGATGATATAGCCGAATCTCCATATTTAAGACACAAATTAATCATGGTGATGATTATTTGCGGAAAAATCTCTGGTCTTGCCATAAATACAGGAGCACAGAGGCTTTTTAAAATCTGCATTGCTGCCAGCTTATATGGATCTGTCATAACTGGCAAATTATCTAAATCCTCAAGATTTGGTAAGTCAATTATTAACTGCTTGTCAACTTCTATTTCTAGTAAAGAAATTGTTAGTTTTTCTAACACTTCTAAACCAATATCTACTGCCGTTACCATTTCTAGTTTAGCCATATGAATCTGCATTTTTAATTCATAGATTTTCAATTTTTCCAGTAAACTATTTGCTTGATTGAGAGCCAATTCCGCTAAATTTAATGACTCCTTAAAGTTAAGATTTAAATATTCAGCTTCTGCCGTGGCGATGTAAATATTTAGGGTCAATTCATACTGATTTTTCCAACAGTCTGTTGTCAGTAGCCCCATCGCCGTTTGTAAATATACCGTTGCGGCAGCATAAGCGTTAGAAGTTTTGGCTTTCCGCCCTGTCACTAGGTTTAATTCGGCTAATGCTTGCCGTTCGCTTGGTTGAGTGATTAAATCCTTACCATGATTTAAGTGTCTGACAATCTCAAATTTTTTTTCATCCTGCTCTATGTTTGAGGAATTTTGTAGTAACAATTGTCCGATTAGGAGATGAGTTGCTTGCTTTTTTTCCTCAGGAATGAGGGAATAAGCGGCTTGCTGGACGCGATCGTGCAGGAAGCGATAAGTGGGATTGGTAATAGACTCAGTATGGGATCGATCATCTGTGGGAATGAAGCATTTATAGCCTTCTGTAATGGGTAAAATGAGTTCTTCTTGTAATGCTCTCCAAAGTGCTGATGCTGTTTGTTCGGGTAGTTCTTCGCTGACTATTGCCAAGGTATCTAAATCAAACTGCGCCCCAATGCAGGCGGCAAGTTTGAGAACCTCCTGAGTAGGGGCAGGCAATTTCTGCAATTGCACCGCCATAAACTCCACCACATCCGAGGCGTCGGCAAATGTAACTCGAGCAATATCGCACTGCCACCCGCCTTTACTTCCCCCCTTACTCAGGGGGGACACAGGGGGGTCAAAGATAATTTGACCATCTTCATACAATGCCTTGAGGAATTGAGTCGAGAAAAATGGATTACCTTTGGTTTTTTGATAAACCAATTCTGTCAAGGGCCCGGCCAAAGATAAGTCGCAAATCAGCGTATCTGCTACCAACTGATTGAGATCTGCTAAACTCAACGGTTGCAGGGTAATAGTATTCACCACTGCCCCAGACTTGATAATTTCATCCACCGTCAACATAAACGGATGAGCAGCGGATACCTCATTATCCCGATAAGCACCTAACACTAACAGATGCCCCCTATCCTGCATTAACAGTTGTAGCAACTTCAGGGATGCCGAATCCGCCCACTGCAAATCATCTAAAAACATCACCAATGGATGTTCTGCTGTGGTAAATACTTGCACAAACTTTTCCATCAGCAAATTAAAGCGATTTTGGGCGGCACTCCCCGACAGTTCTAGTGCAGGACTTTGAGGGCCAATGATGCGTTCTAATTCAGGAATTACCTCAATTAGCACTTGCCCGCTGTCGCCTACTGCTGTCAAAATCCTGGTTTTCCATGTTTGTAATTGAGCGTCACTTTCTGATAATAATTGCCCCATCAACTCTCGAAAGGCTTGCACAAATGCACTGAAAGGAATATTGCGCCCAAATTGGTCGTATTTGCCTTTAATAAAATAGCCACGCTGTCTGGCTATCGGCTTGTGGACTTCGTTCACTACGGAGGTTTTACCAATACCTGAAAAGCCAGCCACCAGCATCATTTCGGCGCTACCTGTACTGACTCGTTCAAAGGCAGCTAATAGTTGAGCGACTTCAGTTTCTCTACCGTAGAGTTTTTCGGGAATCAGGAAACGGTCTGTAATATCCCGCGTTCCCAAGTCAAATTCTTCTATGCTGTCCGTTTCTTGTAATTGAACCAGACACATTTCTAAATCGTGCTTGATTCCCCCGGTTGTTTGATAGCGGTTTTCGGCATTCTTCGCCATCAATTTACTGACTATTTGCGAGAGAATTAGGGGAATTCTGGGAGCGATTTCCTGCGGAGGAATCGGCTGTCTGGCAATGTGGCAGTGAACCAACTCTAAAGTATCTTCTGTCTCAAAAGGCAGTTTTCCTGTCAGCAATTCGTAGAAGGTGACGCCGAGGGAGTAAAAGTCACTGCGGTAATCGAGAGCGCGGTTCATCCTCCCAGTTTGTTCGGGCGAAATGTAAGCGAGAGTTCCTTCAAGAACTCCGGGGTTTTTCAGTATCGGTGTTTCTCGCGTTAGCTGAGTAGAAATGCCAAAGTCAATAATTTTTAATTGTTTTGTTTCGGGGTTGTAAACAATATTAGAAGGGTTAATATCTTTGTGGATGATGTTGGCGCTGTGAATTTGCCCTAAAATTTCAGTTGTGGCGATCGCCAGGAGTAAAAATTCTTCGAGAGTAAATTTTCGCTGCTGCATCCAAATTGTCAAGGATTCGCCGCCAAAGTCCTCCACAAACATCACGAGGCTGTTTTGGTATTTTTGCAAGTCATAAACCCGCACGACTCCCGGCTGTTTTAGCTCTTGGGTGATGCGGTATTCGGTGCGGTAGCGCACCAATTCTTGAGGTGTGGGGTAGCTTTCTTTGAGAAGTTTGAGGATAATCGGCTGGTTATCTGCTTCCCGAATCGCCCGGTAAACCAGAGAGTTGGCACTTTCGTAAAGCAGCGTCTGGGTGGCAACGCCTGGAATGGACAGCATATTGATTTTTGAGGTAAAAATTAACGCGCAGTCAAAATGCACCAGCTTTGTTTCCACAATAGCGCGTTAAAAAGGAAACAATAAGGTTTGTTAACAAATGTTTAGTTTTTTGGCTAGCAGCCTGCAAATACTTTCTGGTTGTCCGGATTCCGCGAGCAAGGTTTGTATTGTCCGTTAACCGCCGATCGCATTTTCTGTTGCCTTGATGTTGAGATATAGCAACCGCGCCCGATGGTGAGGATGTTCTTAATCGCTCAAACCATTGCCCCCAATTGCATTTTCCTGATCTTCTAGATAACTAAAGCCTTCAACATCTGCTATAGCTGGTGAGAGTTCCCTCGCGCTACGGGGCCCCCAACTCTCACCAGAAGCCGACTCTCAAAGCCATCAGGGACTCGCGGTGTAATAATGTAGCGATCGAGTTTGGGACTGTTGCAATTAATCTAAATTGTGTGACCTGTCTTTGATTTTTGTGCGATTCATCAATGCAGACTGACAGCGTTCCCAATAAATTTTAGCAGCGCGATCGCCCTGATTGTGACGCCAACACTCCGAAAACAGCCCTGCCGCTTCAGCAAACTTCCCTTCCCAGTAAATTGCCCTCGCTTCTGCAAACAATTCCAACGTAGCTAACTTGCCCGCTTTGATTTCTAGCCCGTCAGCATCAAACACCTGATCTAGGTCACATAAGTGTCATTCCATCAATCATAGCTGACTGAATAATTGTATAAGCATCGACCCAAGCTTTTTCAGTTTCAGGTGTCCACTCTAAACCCATCTGCGCCTTCAGGGCTTGAATGAGTGCATTGGCAACAATCGGAAAATGTTCTACTAAAACGCCATATTTGGCATGAGTTGCACCTAATCCTTTAGCAAAAACATTAATTAACTTAGGTTTGCGTAAATTTTCAATAATTATTTCTAAGCTTTGCCAAAGCTTTTCTTTTTGCTGTTCCATTTTTGTATTCATGAAAAGAGTTTTAATCTCATCAGAATCATTAAAAAGAATTTCATAAAAGTCACTTACAAATTCATCAGCGTGAGGTTTGATTAATGCTACACTTCTCTCTAACAGCTCGATGTTTAAACTAATAGTTTTTTGTTCACACCACTCCCAATAAATTTGAGCAACTTGATCCGAAGGACAGAGTTTTAAACATTGACCAAATAATTCTGTTGCTTGGATAAATCTCTGTTGTCGGTATAAGATCAAAGCTTGATTAAATAAATCTTTTGTTGCTAATTTCCCTCGCTTTGTTTCAGGAATATCTGCATCAAAAACTTCATATATTGTAGATAAGTCTACTTTTCCCTTTACACTAATTTCAGCGATCATCCGCATAGCATAGTTGCTAGGATTAGCTAATTTGTTAAAAGTCTGCTGTGTAATCAGTAAAGCAACACCATAAGTTTTTGTTAATCCTTCCACACGAGAAGCTAAATTCACCGCATCACTAATTACCGTCGTATCCATGCGATTTTCCCCCCCCACCGTGCCTAACATTAAATTCCCCGTATTAATGCCAATCCCAATCTTAATCGGGGCATAACCCGAATTAACTCGCTCTTGATTGTATACTTGAAGTTGATGCAGCATCACAATACTGGCGTTTACTGCATTATCAGGATTACCGCTAAATAGCGCCATAATCGCATCACCAATATATTTATCAATAAAGCCATTATTTTCAATAATCGCCGATTCCATCCGAGATAGATA
>NZ_JAUBTO010000266.1:0-5733 GCF_036702495.1 Microcoleus sp. C2D2
CTTGAGTTTAAGGAAGATTGTTGCGCGACTGACCAGCACTTGCAATGCTAGCCAAGTCACGACTTCCCCAAACCGTTAACCATCAACGTTTGGAGCCTAAAAATTATGACACGAGGCGACGGCTACCCAGCAGGGGATGCCGCAACTCTTAATGATGCGCGACAAAAACCTTTGGTGAGTCGTCGCAGAATCGAGCATTTAAAAGCTCTCGCCTATGATTGCGGTCTCACGGCAGAAGAAGCCCGCAAATATGGAAAGCTCACCGCGACAAAAACTTGGGAAGCACTGCTGTCCTCGCACGGACTAGAGTTTGAGCCAAAATCTGAAATCATCAGCGACACCGTAGTGCCCGGTAATAGCGGACAAGCTCACTCAATCAATTTATTGGAGTGGGTCAATTTGTCGCAGCTATTGGCAGTTTCAGCAGCTACCGCGGGTCTAATTATCTTGCTGCTGAACCTGTGGCCTCGCATCAATCCGCTTAATCTGTTCCCGCAAGTCAAAATCACAATTCAAGTAGGGACAAAATAGATGAGTCTACAACTGCGCCTATTTGGTGGCGACCAATCCACTGCTGGCAAACTTTCAGCTAGCAATGATGGCAGCCACGCCATTGACAAATCCAAAGTGCTGGCAAGCACTGACACAAGCGTTATAACGCCACTTAACCCCGGTAATTTTTCAAGCATCCGCTCAGTTCCCGTTGTGCCAGACCCGCGCTACTTTGACCGCGAGCAAGCCGACAAGTTGAAAGAGTTAGCGAAGGAAAAGACAGACGGGGCCCGACAATCCAAGCGCGCTTACAAAGCTTTAACCAAGATTGAAGCAGCCGACAAAACAGTGCAAAAGGAACACCGCAAATACGAGGGGGCAGTTGCAGAAAACGAACTGGGAAAAAAGCGCGCCGATGTGGGGTTGGCTAAGAAACTGCACTCTATGCGCCCTGGCTATGCTCGCCTCGGCTTAGGAATTGACAAAGCAGACTCCGACGCCAGGACTCGGATTGATGAGATTAAAGCCAAGCTGACAGGAGGCTCAAACTAATGAGAGCGGCACAACTCGGTAATTATTTTATCGCCGGGTGCGCCGCTTCCTCCTTTCTAGGATGGGTAGCGAGTTTGCATCCTATGGCCACGAGAGCGATCGCATTCTTGGCAGCAGCAACTTTTATTTTGTGGTGTCTGTGCTGGCTCCTAGATTTCTCTGTTAGTGGCTGGCTCAAAATTTCTGTGCATAATCTACAAGCTATTTTGCTGGCAGGATTGGCAATTGCTGCTATTGGTGCGGGGGTGTTTCTATGCAGTTGAAAATGTGGATTTTGTCTGGAGCTGCGATCGCACTTTGGCTAGCCCCGCTCACCGCGCTTGATAAAAAAGTTGGCTGGCATAAGTCCGCACAAGGCTTGAGTCTAATGGCTGCTGTTGCTTGCGCCGTGACCGCTGGCAACATCGCCCGCGAACTGTCCGAGCAGGAGGAAATTGAGGAAATCAAAACCCGTGCCATCACTGCTGATGTGATAGATGAAATAGCGACAAGCGCTTACATTTCCCAGCAGCAGCGACAGCAGGAAGCGGAAGCAATTCTCAATCCAGTGGAACACTTAGAACGCTCTCTAGCACTTAGTTGTAACGATGATGAACGTTTAGAACCGATTGCTCAAAATCAACTAGCTGAACCAGAACAGAACGCTGAATCAGAACGTGCTGAACGAGCGCTGCAATTGAAGGCAAAGGGCTGGGGGAAAGCCAAGATAATTCTCGAAGTGTGGGGAGTGTCTAAAGGCGGCAGCCCAAAATATAAAGCTGCCGAGGCTGAATACAAGCGCTTGGTCGAGGATACTCAAGACAATTAAACTGCCTCCACGAAGGGTGTCACCCTTCGTGGCTTAGCAAGAACAACTGAAAACAACTCAACTGCGTGCTGGAAAGGTTAAACCCTTCCAGCGTTAGCGAGTACGACTGAAAACGAAAATGACGGGCGGTACCTGTATGCACTCAAAATCGCAAACCCGTAGGGTTTGTAATGCACAACACAGCACCCTGTTTAGCCTCAAAAACTGCTTTTTCTAGAACCCTCTCCCAGCAAGCGTTTCTCTCCAAAAACTCACTCGTCGATGTATAAGGTCGATGTGGTAGAGACTGGCTTGGGAAAACCAAGCAATTTCGGAGGTCGCTGAAGTGTTTGTAAGTGTTCGCGGAAGATTTAAATGTTCCGCGATCGCACTGCACACCTACAAGCCTTTCTAGATAAGGATTAGGTGTACTAAGGTGTTATGCGCAACCCTAGGGTTGATCCGTAGCACTTTGCCTCAAGTGGTCATTGTCAGGAGTCAGTCACAATCCAGTCACAGTCCATTTATCCTTTAAAATAATGCCAGTGGTATTTGATGTATTTCCATGTTTTATTTCACGGACTCTTGTAGGGGAGGTACTAGGCGCGGGATGTGGACGGGCGCCCCCAGCATTTTCTAATTTCTGATACGCATAAAAAAGTAAACACACCAAAAAACCGTCGCTAACTGATTGGTACCCAGGACTGCAACGGCTTTTGGCTCAAACTCGCTTAGGCGCGAGCTAATTTTTAATATATGTACGATGATTCTACTCTGAACAAGCACAAAGTTTCAAGCGTTCGTGGAAATCTTGTCTGCGCCACAAAATCTAATCCTTGTCCGCACTGTGGAAAACCAGATTGGTGCTACTCCATAGGCGAGCTGTCAGTCTGCAACCGCGACCAACCGCCCGCTACTGGTTGGGAGGCTACAAGCAAAACTGACAAAGACGGCAAAATTTATTACGCCCGTCCTCAAGAAAAGAAACCAGTGCGGCCGGCTCAGACTCGCTACTGGGAATATCCCGCTCGGGACGGTTCACCGCTGGTGAGGGTAAAGCGAATTGATTTTGGCGACGGGCGCAAAAAAGATATCAAGCAGGAACGCTGGGACAAAAACAAAAAAGACTGGGTGACGGGCTGGGGAAATATTGTCCGCGACAGCATCCCAATTTACCGTTACACCGAGGTCAGAGAGGCGATCGCAAAAGGCAAACAAATTTTCTTGGCTGACGGGGAACAATGCGCTGATGTTTTCTGGGAATTTAACTTAGCTGCCACTACCAGCATCGGCGGTATGGGTAAAGTTTCCCTTGCAACTTCCAAGGATTTACAGGGTGCACAAGTTGTCATCGTTCCCGACCGCGATGAACCAGGAATTAAGGATGCCGAGAAAGCTGCCGAATACTTCCCAGAGGCTAAGTGGCTCTATCCATTCCCAGGGAAAGACTGGGAACGTTTACCCAAAAGTGACGGGCTGGATATTTTTGATTGGATTAGCCAAGAAAATCTTGCACCCAGTGACATCAGAGCGGCGATAGGAGATAAGAAAATCTTCAAGGCTCCGGCTCAAACTTTACAGGCAACCTCAAATGTTGTTCCACTGCATCGAGTTCCAAGCCCTTCTCTCTCTAACTTGGGTGAAGAAATTGAAGAACTGTTAGACTCCGACCTCAAGAAATCTCAGATACAGGTTAAAATTTCCGAGCTTTCCCAAAGGTTTCGCATCCCTTCCGCAGATGTTTGGAAAATTTACCGCGAGCAGGAATCTGAACAAGAGCAAGAAGTCAGCCGAGAAGATACGGCCGCCGAAGTTGCGCGGTTGCTGGAAATTAAGCAGTCGAAAATCGCACTCTCAGAAATTTTGCCTGCAAAACTGGCAGAGCCGATAGAAAGGTTGGCAAAACTGCTGAACCTAAAACCTGAATGTTATTTAGCCGCACTTTTAACTCAAGTCTCAGCTTTATTTAAAGTTGGTACTGAAATTCGGCTTCGCCGCGATACCGATTACGTCTGCACCCCAAACTATTTCGCCGGCATCGTTGCAGAATCATCTCAGAAGAAGTCGCCAATCCTGAAAGCGATGCTTACCCGTCCAATGAAAGCCTTACAAGATAAGGCTCGCGAAGAATTTAAGGAAGCCTTCCAAGCTTATGAGGAAGAACATGCAGCTTGGAAGACTGCCAAAGGCGAAGACAAAGGACCCGCACCGAAAGAACCGCGACTAAGGCTTTACTCTCTCAATAAAACGACTGGTGAAGGAATTTTATACCAAGTTCAAGAATTCCCCGACCAAGCTCTAATGTACAAATGTGACGAACTCGCAGGACTATTTAAATCTGCAAATCAATACCGAGGCGGTAAGGGTTCTGATGAAGAGGACTTGCTCGAATTTTGGAACGGCACCGGCGCAACAGTTTTACGGGCAAAAGGCACAACAGCAGATTTAGACGGATTGCTACTGAGTATCTTTGGCACTATTCAGCCTGATGTGCTTGCAGGATTCCTGAAAGATTGCAGCGACTCTAACGGTAAATTTGCTCGATTCGATTTTGTCGTTCAGCCCTTGGCGGCCTCCGACTTGCCAGATGAAGATACAGAATTACCTGACACCACAACCCATATCTTGACCTCGCTCTACAAAAAAGTAGACGCTCTACCAAAACTAGAAATGGAATTTGACCGCGATGCCAAAAAACTTTTTGCTACATTCTACCGGGAAATAGAAAAGCAGCGCATGGTCGAGCCGAAACAAGGGACGCGGGCAATGTTGGGAAAAATGCCTGAAAAGGTTGGAAAAATGGCTGCCATTATTCACACCATTAATTGTGTTGTCAACGGTGTTGAAGTCAATCTGCTAATTCCCAAGTTTGCGGTGGAGGCAGCCATTAAATTTGTCAAATTCACTTCCGACCAAATAATCAACCTCTACACGGAGTTTTCCGACCGGACGGCGCTTGCTCCAAATTTGATGAAAATTTTTACAGCAGCAGAGCGACAAGGGGGGAAAATCACAGTCCGCGAAGCGCAAGACATTTTACGAGTAAAACAACAACGTCCGACCGCTCAAACAGTTCGCGAGTGGTTTTCTGAACTCCAAGAAATGAAGTATGGCGAAGTAGCTACAGTAAAAAAATCTACTTTTTTAACTTTAGCCGCAGCCACACGTGCCGCAGTAAGTCAAAACCTAGAGCCAGAGCGGGTTAAGGTCAGCCACAATAGCCCAAAACCATGTGCCGCAGATGCCGCAGTAAACGAAACTACTGCGGCACATTGTGGCACTATTGCGGCAAGTCATGTGCCGCAGTTGGAATCCTTGCCCAGTAAAGTTTTAAATACTATTGCGGCAAGTGCGGCACATATTTCACCACTTTCCGAAAAATCAGAAAGCTTATTGCTGAGTTACCTCACTGAACCCGCAGAATTTGCAGAACAAATCAGAAAGGCGATCGCAAATTGTGACCAGCTATTCGCCATTCAAATTTTGACCGCGCTCAAGGGCAAAGCAAAGGAAAAGTTGAAGGAAGAAGTTCGAGGCCATCTGACCTATCCTGAAAACGAAAACTTTAGACTTTTAGTGGTGGCGGGGTTTTTGCTAGATATGCGAGTCAAATACGTCGGCGACCCTCGGTACGCTGAACAGTATGAAGGGCTGGAGCTACAGGTTTACAAAATGGATGAACACTTCCAGATTACTTGTCGCAAGCCTGATGGCTATCTCACAACACGGATGAAGCCGGAGGAATTACAGAAACTGTAGTGGTCGAGGGGCTAGATGGGGAAATACCCCTTTCCCCGCCTAGCCCTAATTGCAGACTCTCCAGTCTCTGTCGCAGATGCGAGAATGTAAGCACTGATTTGGATGCCCAAATGCCTGCTGCACCGTTGCCCCAGAAAAAAGCT
>NZ_JAUBTO010000267.1:0-5706 GCF_036702495.1 Microcoleus sp. C2D2
CTGGAACTCAAAGAAGTCCCGAACAATTTTTTTTCAATAATAAAGGAACAAATGGAGTCATATTTTAATTGGGTCAATAGGTAAAAGATGAGTAATTTTACTCATTGACAATAGTGCTTTTAGCTTAACTTGTGAGTAATGCCTGTAGGTAAACGCGGTAAAGTAGCGATCGCACCTCTTGCAGACTTTCCTACTCGCATTTTCCCTGCACTTAATCCGGTTTCTTCTATTTCTAATTTGGGTGCTGAAAGTCCTATCTCTTCGCTTGCTTTTGGTACGGGTGCTGTAGTTTATTATAATTTTACCGATAAAATTGCCGCTGGTGTCAGTTATTTAACTACGAGTGGTAGCAATCCAGTTGAAGGACTATCTGGCGGTCAATATACTGCTTTAACTCAGTTAACTTATACTCCATCTAATAGGTTAGCGATCGCTTTTACTTATGGTCACTACTACGCTCCCGAACCGGGTTCAACTGTTAATGTAACGGGGAGTAAGGGCAGTAGATTTGCTCAGTTACCTTTTGGAGAAAGTACAGCTACTTTTTCTAATGCTTATGGCTTACAATCTACTTATAAGTTGAGCAATAAGTAGATTTTAGGCGCTTGGGTTAGCTATTTTAATGCTAGGGCTGAGTCTTCGCCCCGTGTTAATGGTTTAGATGGTTCACAGGGATCTAGTGCGGACATCTGGAGTTGGGCAGTTACTGCGGTAGTGCCTGATTTGGGTAAGTTAGGGAGTCAGTTAAATTTTGTCTTTGGGATGCCCCCGAAGGTTACAAGTAATGATGTTTCTTCTCGCTTAGACCGCGATAGTTCGCTGCATTTTGAGCTATCTTATCGTTATTTACTTACTAACAAGATTTTTATTACTTCGGGAGTTTTGTTAATTACTAATCCTGAGCATAATGCAGCCAATGATAGTATTTGGATTGGATTATTCCGAACTACTTTTACGTTTTAATTAAAACTAGGGCGTTGCAAACGCTAAATTTCGATAGTGGCTACAGCTGCGACTTCTCCTGCTACTCGTTCATGGGTTCCTGTTGGTTGCATTTGGACAGCTACTCCATCACGTAATTCAAAGCGGTCATAACCGTCTAGATACCAGTCCATACAATCTTCTAAGGTAATTGTCATTAATTTTGGTAGGGCTTAAATCATCTGTCATTCCTTCCTTCGAGCGTTGATGTCTTTTATTTGAACTACTGGGAGTGCGGATAAAATGTTTAGCGCGCCCTGAAAGAGCTTGAACAATCAACATTGTACCTATACGCTCCGATGAAACTTGACTATTAATTCAATTCATATGCCACCACTTGACTATTAATTCAATTCAGATTTTGTAAAAAACCTGGGGGGGTGACAACCCGCCTGAAACCCTGATGGAGTAAAGATTTAGCCAACTTATGCTAAAAAAAAGATAGGCAGCCGAATTGTTACAAGCTAGCCTATCCCCAAAAATAATGTTACCAACATTCTATCAGACCCACTTACAAAAACAACTGACACACGCTCAGTTTATTCTACTAACAATCTTGCTCTCCTTGATACAATCAGAAAAACAAGTGAGGTTAGAGCGGCTCGCACGGGTATTTCCCTATCCAATAACAGCCGAAAGCCGCCGTCGAAAACTGCTCATATTTCTGGACTTACCTCAACTAACGCTCGCAGGAATTTGGTTCCCATTAATCACTTATTGGTTAACAACTTATTGCCGTGTAGGGCAACGATTATCAATCGCGATTGATCGCAGTCAATGGGGCTGTATAAATCTCTTCATGGTCAGCTTAATCTGGCAGCGAAGAGCCATCCCATTGTACTGGTCGCTGTTGCCCAAATTGGGAAACAGTAACTTACAGGAACAAACCCTCGCTCTCAAACAAGTATTACCGTTATTTAAAGAATATAAAGTCATTGTTTTAGGAGACCGAGAATTTTGTTCTGTAGACTTGGGAAACTGGCTCAAAGAAAGGGGTGTATTTTTTTGCTGGAGAATCAAAAAAAATCATTGTATCGAAACAGAAAATTTAATATGGCAACGGTTAGATAAATTAGGAATAGTACCAGGAACTTCCTTATACTTTCAAGGCGTGAGAGTCAGAAAAACACGACCCGCAGCCGGGTTTGATATAGCTTGTAAATGGAAAAGAAACTATCAGGGGTCGGCAGTTAATGAAGCGTGGTTTATTCTGACCGACTTAGGTTCATTACCAGCAGCGACTGCTGCTTACAAACAGCGAATGGGAATTGAGGAAATGTTTCGAGACTGTAAAACAGGAGGCTACAACCTAGAAGGAACTAGCCTCAAAGGAGAGCGACTGATTAAGATAATTTTGTTAATGACAATTGCCTACAGTTCGGCGGTATTTCAAGGCACTGAAATTAAGAAAATGCAAGTGCAAAGATATGTATCTCGCCGCTCAGAACCCAGCAAAAAATACCGCAGACGGAGTACCTTTGGCGTTGGTTTAGATGGAGAGCAGTGGGTGAATTATTTGGATAAATATTCTGAATCTGTACAAGGGTTAATGAAGTTAACTCGTAATAAACGTCGCTTTTATAAACAAGGCATACAAGCTGCAACCCTTATCCGGTCTAGTTCCTAGACCTCTTTGTCACCCTCCCAGGTTAAAAACGCTAAAAAATAGCTAATTATTGCGGAGCGCTAAAGTCACGCATTTGCTGTACAAAATCAGGTGTTTGCTGTACAAAATTAGTGAGAATGCAGGTATTTACAGGGACTGCACCATACTTGTTTTTATCCGAAAATGTCCAGCAGGAGCCGGCATTTGCCTGTCAAATTACTGCTTTTTTGTGCCGAGAGTGCATTTGCTTGTTGAGGCTGGTTACGGCTGTTCTCGATCGGTAGCAAGCAATGGTTTTGTGATCGCAAACCCTGATTTAAAATTAAAAAAAAAACAATGCACCCTCTTAAGTGCTAATGTTATAGGCGATCTATGCCACTAACAAGTCTACAATTTTACTCCTAATGATTGCCATTATCAATCATTAGGGAGTTCAAAAACCTTCAAGGTATTGTACCTCCACTGGCAGCCAGTTCCGATAAAATAGGTTGATACAGCGAAGTAGAAAACGGTTGAAAGCCTATCCCCCCCTGAACAGCCAAGTGACAAAGTAATCGGAACGCTTGCGGTGTCGGCGACAAATTGACTTGCTCGACCACAATTTGTACCCTTTCAGGTTCCTGGTACAGCCTCAAAAAATCAGACCCCAGCAAATACTTAGGACAATTGCAAACTCGACAGCCATCGACTGTTGATAGGGATAAAATGCGGCAAATATAGTCATTTTCAATATGATCAATTTCAACTGCTCGCAACAAATCGCCAGGCTGTAATCTGTCAATTAAATTTAATCCTTTTTGAGGTAAATGTTGCAATTCGCGAGCAAAGAAATGGAAGTGGCACAACCCATCCTCATCCACTTCAGGAGGGGGAAAAACTTCCAACCTATCTGTTACCCGCTGTCCGCCACTACGAGCTAGTAATAACCTGGAGTCATTCTCAGATTGGGAGAGATTTAACCAGCGCAAAAAATCTGGATAATCGGGGGGAGAGGGGCGCAGCAGCCGATTGGAAAAAACGAAAAATAATTCGGGTGATTCGTACACTTTGTCCCAGTCAGAAAACGACCACAAAGGTTTAAAACCGCCTTGCCGTTGTGCTACTATTGCCCCAGCCGTGTAAGCGAATTGGTAGCTATTTCCATCGCTCGTCAACCGACCGATAGGGAACCAAGCGTGACGAAAGTAGTTCGTTCCAACTCAGATGTTACACCATTCTCAACTAGCCCTTGTATTTGGTCCCAAAATGTGAAATAAAGGGCGTAGAAACAATCAGGTAGGTCAATGTTAACCATCCTTAATTACGCCCAAGCATTAGTCTATACCTTGATGGACTTAATGCCCAGCAAATATCAATAAAAAAGTCTGCGAGCCTTACTGGGTCTATTTTTGGAAGCAACAGGACAAAGTTTACCTCACCCCTCTCAAACAGTAAGTACCAGTGCGATTAGTCGCTTTTTTAATCATTACCAATGATCAGTGCGGACAGTAATTCGAGTTGTGCGCGCTGAGATCAGCAGGCAAGTCAAAGGCGAAAGACGACTTGGGAGGCTACCAATTTTGACGGTAATTTTGGATATGATTACATTGGAAAAGATTAGTAATTTCTCAGGATTAGGAAAACTAATTAGAGTCTATAATGGTAAACGAGGATTGCATCTGGTAGTCCTCTACGTACTCGTGGGAAGAAGTCGAATACCTTGGGGATTCCGCGTCTATCGAGGTCAAGGAGAGCTACCACCAGTAAAACTCGGTCAAAGATTGCTAAAAACTCTGCCAAAAACCTTAACCGCACATTATGAAATGAAAGTGCTAGGCGATACCGCTTTTGGCAGTATAGAAATGCTCAAATGGGTCAAAAAACAACCACTACAAGTGGTATTTTTGGGATGAGGAGTGATCGGAGATTGGCAGACGATCGTCAGGTCAGCCAAGGACTGCAAAGGGGTCAGCAAGTAGTGCTGCAAGGATTAAACTTTCCAGTAACCTTATCTTGGTATTGGCTCAAGCGGGATGATGGTAGTCTAGAAAAACGCTTTGTGATTTCTACAAAACCTTTATCTGCTATCTATATCACTCGCTTGGGTAGAAAACGTTGGCAGATTGAAGGATTCTTTAAAACCGTAAAGCATCGCTTCGGTTTACATCGATTTGGACAAAGCTCTTTAGTGGGGAGTTTATCGGTGGCTAGTGTTATCTTTTATTGCCTAGTTTCTCGCCTATTCAGCATATCTATTCTTGGGAAAAACTACCTTGCCCGATTGGGCAGAGGCTGCGTTACTCGCTTCAGAAACTTTGTTGGCATCTCTCGTAGTTTTGGGGTTGTTAATTAATCTCGCTCGTACCAAAAAATTAGCGCGTCAGCAAGGTTTTGACATCACTGTTAGTGACTGGCAGTGTGGCTAATTGAGAATGGTGCAACATCTCAGTTCCAAGCAACAAATAAAGTATTCAACGGAGTTCCTCCAGCAGTAAAAGCAGCCGACGCTGGTTAATTTCTAATATCTGTTGAGCAAAAGCAATTGTCGCTTCTGAAATACGTTCCCTTGGAATTCGGTCAAATAGACCTAGCGTATCAGCAGCCGACACTGCCCCCAGGCGTTCTTGCCACACTCTAGCTGCCTGGGGGTGGCGTCGTGCTGCTACTTGAAAAACATCAAGAGGAGACAGGGCTTTTTTGTCCCCCACAAGAGCATAGAACGCAGACCTGTATTTAGCTGCATAGGCAGCCACAGCATTGTTGTTGAGCCGTTCGACCCGCTTGGAGTCTAGCAATTCTCTACCGAGGCTGGATGCGTGGTCGTAGGTGGGAGCAAGATGCGCTATCACCTGGCGCGTTTTCGTGGCTCTTACTTCGACAAATCCCCAGTTTTCGTGGTGGCGATCTGTGTTGCCAATCCAAGCATCTAACATTAGGTATCCAACAAAGGTTTCCGCTGCCGTAGCGATACCGTCTGGCGACATCCAGTTGAGAGGCTGTTCCACTGCGCTGCTGCTGATGGTGTCCAGCACGGTATCGAGGGTGTGTTGCGACACGTTAAAGCCCACATTCCGCAGATATTTAGACAAATTTAATAGTTTTAAATTGGGAGGGATAAAGCCATGGAATCAATATATAGC
>NZ_JAUBTO010000268.1:0-5648 GCF_036702495.1 Microcoleus sp. C2D2
CCCCCCAGTCCTTGCGGGACTGAGGGGGATTGGGGCTATAAGAGCCTGACGATGACCTACTTTCACACGGGAACCCGCACTATCATCGGCGCAAAGTCGTTTCACTGTCCTGTTCGGGATGGGAAGGAGTGGTACCAACTTGCTATGGTCATCAGGCATAACTTGGAGTCGACTTGCTCTGAGAGCAAGACAACGAATTCATAGAGTGGAATCAGATTTTATGTGTTTTGACTGCGTCAACTTGGCATAACAATCTTCGAAGCTTGCACACGTCCATGAAGGAGCGTACACGGCTATCAAAGTTATAGGGTCAAGCCTCACGAGCAATTAGTATCAGTTAGCTTAACGCATTACTGCGCTTCCACACCTGACCTATCAACGTCCTGGTCTTGAACGACTCTTCAGGGGGCTCAAGGCCCCGGCAGATCTCATCTTGAAACGAGTTTCCCGCTTAGATGCTTTCAGCGGTTATCTCTTCCACACTTAGCTACTCGGCAATGCCACTGGCGTGACAACCGATACACCAGAGGTGTGTCCACTCCGGTCCTCTCGTACTAGGAGCAGGCTTCCTCAAATCTGCAGCGCCCACGGAAGATAGGGACCAAACTGTCTCACGACGTTTTAAACCCAGCTCACGTACCTCTTTAAATGGCGAACAGCCATACCCTTGGGACCGGCTACAGCCCCAGGATGAGATGAGCCGACATCGAGGTGCCAAACACCGCCGTCGATATGAACTCTTGGGCGGTATCAGCCTGTTATCCCCAGAGTACCTTTTATCCGTTGAGCGATGGCCCTTCCATACAGAACCACCGGATCACTATGTCCTGCTTTCGCATCTGCTCGACTTGTCAGTCTCGCAGTTAAGCACGCTTATGCCATTGCACTATCGTCACGATGTCCGACCGTAACTAGCGTACCTTCGAACTCCTCCGTTACGCTTTGGGAGGAGACCGCCCCAGTCAAACTGCCTACCATGCACTGTCCCCGATCCAGATAATGGACCTAGGTTAGAACCTCAAACACACCAGGGTGGTATTTCAACGTTGGCTCCATGACATCTAGCGACATCACTTCAAAGCCTCCCACCTATCCTACACAGATCTGTTCAAAGTCCAATACAAAGCTACAGTAAAGGTTCATGGGGTCTTTCCGTCTTTCCGCGGGGAGATTGCATCATCACAAACATTTCAACTTCGCTGAGTCTCAGGAGGAGACAGTGTGGCCATCGTTACGCCATTCGTGCAGGTCGGAACTTACCCGACAAGGAATTTCGCTACCTTAGGACCGTTATAGTTACGGCCGCCGTTTACTGGGACTTCAATCAAGAGCTTGCACCCCATCATTTAATCTTCCAGCACCGGGCAGGCGTCACACCCTATACGTCCACTTTCGTGTTTGCAGAGTGCTGTGTTTTTATTAAACAGTCGCAGCCACCGATTTTTTGCAACCCCGTTGGGCTCCCTCTGTTCGAGTTCACCTACTTGGGGCATACCTTCTCCCGAAGTTACGGTATCAATTTGCCGAGTTCCTTCTCCTGAGTTCTCTCAAGCGCCTTAGAATACTCATCTCGCGCACCAGTGTCGGTTTGCGGTACGGTCGTCAATAGCTGAAGCTTAGTGGCTTTTCCTGGAAGCAGGGTATCACTCACTTCGTCTGCAAGCAGACTCGTTATCACCCCTCATCTAAGCCCGGCGGATTTGCCTACCAGGCACGACTACAGGCTTGAACCAACATATCCAACAGTTGGCTGAGCTAACCTTCTCCGTCCCCACATCGCACTATTGATCGGTACAGGAATATTGACCTGTTTCCCATCAGCTACGCATCTCTGCCTCGCCTTAGGGGCCGACTCACTCTACGCCGATGAACGTTGCGTAGAAAACCTTGCGCTTACGGCGAGGGGGCTTTTCACCCCCTTTAACGCTACTCATGTCAGCATTCGCACTTCTGATACCTCCAGCATCCGTTACCAGACACCTTCACAGGCCTACAGAACGCTCTCCTACCACGTGCAATAAATTGCACATCCGCAGCTTCGGTAACTGGCTTAGCCCCGTTACATCTTCCGCGCAGGACGACTCGATCAGTGAGCTATTACGCTTTCTTTAAATGATGGCTGCTTCTAAGCCAACATCCTGACTGTTTTAGCCTTCCCACTTCGTTTCCCACTTAGCCAATTTTAGGGACCTTAGCTGGCGGTCTGGGTTGTTTCCCTCTTGAGTCCGGACGTTAGCACCCGGTGCTCTGTCTCCCAAGCTGTACTCGTCGGTATTCGGAGTTTGCATAGGTTTGGTAAGTCGCCATGACCCCCTAGCCTAAACAGTGCTCTACCCCCGACGGTAATACTTGAGGCACTACCTAAATAGTTTTCGGAGAGAACCAGCTATTTCCAAGTTTGTTTAGCCTTTCACCCCTATCCACAGCTCATCCGCTAGTTTTGCAACACTAGTCGGTTCGGACCTCCAGTACCTGTTACGGCACCTTCATCCTGGCCATGGATAGATCACTTGGTTTCGGGTCTACACCCAGCGACTGATTCGCCCTATTCGGACTCGATTTCTCTACGGCTTCCCTATTCGGTTAACCTTGCCACTGAATGTAAGTCGCTGACCCATTATACAAAAGGTACGCAGTCACCCTTGCGGGCTCCTACTTTTTGTAAGCATGCGGTTTCAGGATCTATTTCACTCCCCTCCCGGGGTTCTTTTCGCCTTTCCCTCACGGTACTGGTTCACTATCGGTCGATTACGAGTATTTAGCCTTGGAGGATGGTCCCCCCATATTCAGACAGGATTTCTCGTGTCCCGCCCTACTTGTCTCTACCTTAGTACCACACGTCTGTTTTCGCATACAGGGCTATCACCTGCTATGGCCGGACTTTCCATTCCGTTTTGCTAACAGTCGTGCTATCAATAGAAGGCTCTTCCGATTTCGCTCGCCACTACTTTCGGAATCTCGGTTGATGTCTTTTCCTCGAGCTACTGAGATGTTTCAGTTCACCCGGTTCGCCTCGCATGACTATGTATTCATCATGCGATACCTCTTGCGAGGTGGGTTTCCCCATTCAGAAATCTCCGGATCAAAGCTTATTTGCCAGCTCCCCGAAGCTTATCGCAGGCTATCACGTCTTTCGTCGCCTGTAATCGCCAAGGCATCCACCACATGCTCTTAGTCACTTGACCCTATAACTTTGACATCTCTTTCAAGATATCGCCGTAATCTTCAAGGACTTGCCAGGTCTTTCACCTGGCGCGTTATGCCGTAAACAACTTCAGATCCTCAGATCTGTCATCGTATTACTTAAGAATTTCAAACTAGGTTTGAATATTCGTTTTGACGCAATCAAAAATTCTTGTTGCTAGCGGCACGGTCTGCACTAAACCTTTACGAATGTGCAGTTTCCGCTAACAACTCTGATTCGACTCTATGAATTTTTAAAGAACAGCCGATTGATCAATCGATATTGATCAACAACAAAACAGCCTCGCATCATTTCTGATTCAAAGCCGCTTTGGTGTTGAGTAATCTCTTACTAACTTGTTGTTGTTTTTGTCTGTCGTCGTTGGTGGAGGATGACGGGATCGAACCGACGACCCCCTGCTTGCAAAGCAGGTGCTCTCCCAGCTGAGCTAATCCCCCATTCCGCTACCATTCCCCACAGCTCTCGCCGCAGTTCTACGTCCATCGGAATTTGGTGGGTCTAGTTGGGCTCGAACCAACGACCCCTGCGTTATCAACACAGTGCTCTAACCAGCTGAGCTACAGACCCTTTTCCAACAACCGATAAGTGTGGGCGTTCAATTTTGAATGCGGTTTTCCAGAAAGGAGGTGATCCAGCCGCACCTTCCGATACGGCTACCTTGTTACGACTTCACCCCAGTCACGAACCCTGCCGTGGTAATCGCCCTCCTTGCGGTTAGGCTAACTACTTCTGGCAGAACCCGCTCCCATGGTGTGACGGGCGGTGTGTACAAGACCCGGGAACGTATTCACCGTGACATTCTGATCCACGATTACTAGCGATTCCGACTTCACGCAGTCGAGTTGCAGACTGCGATCCGGACTACGAATGGCTTTATGGGATTGGCTCCCCCTCGCGGGTTGGCGACCCTTTGTACCATCCATTGTATGACGTGTGTAGCCCCACCTATAAGGGCCATGAGGACTTGACGTCATCCCCACCTTCCTCCGGTTTGTCACCGGCAGTCTCATTAGAGTGCCCAACTGAATGTAGCAACTAATGACAAGGGTTGCGCTCGTTGCGGGACTTAACCCAACATCTCACGACACGAGCTGACGACAGCCATGCAGCACCTGTGTTACGGTTCTCTTTCGAGCACTCCTCTATCTCTAAAGGATTCCGTACATGTCAAAGGTGGGTAAGGTTTTTCGCGTTGCATCGAATTAAACCACATCATCCACCGCTTGTGCGGGTCCCCGTCAATTCCTTTGAGTTTCAACCTTGCGGCCGTACTCCCCAGGCGGTCAACTTCACGCGTTAGCTTCGTTACTGAGTCAGTGAAGACCCAACAACCAGTTGACATCGTTTAGGGCGTGGACTACCAGGGTATCTAATCCTGTTTGCTCCCCACGCTTTCGTGCATGAGC
The DNA here is from genome assembly GCF_036702495.1 of Microcoleus sp. C2D2. Lineage (NCBI taxonomy): Bacteria > Bacillati > Cyanobacteriota > Cyanophyceae > Oscillatoriales > Microcoleaceae > Microcoleus > Microcoleus sp. C2D2. Next base: position 4,612 of record NZ_JAUBTO010000268.1, read on the forward strand.
GTCAGTACAGGTCCAGGGGATTGCCTTCGCCATCGGTGTTCCTCCGCATATCTACGCATTTCACTGCTACACGCGGAATTCCATCCCCCTCTACCGTACTCTAGCTATGCAGTCACAAATGCAGTTCCCAGGTTGAGCCCGGGGATTTCACATCTGTCTTACATAACCGCCTGCGCACGCTTTACGCCCAGTAATTCCGATTAACGCTTGCACCCTACGTATTACCGCGGCTGCTGGCACGTAGTTAGCCGGTGCTTATTCTTACGGTACCGTCATGGACCCCCTTTATTAGAAGGAGTCTTTTCGTTCCGTACAAAAGCAGTTTACAACCCGAAGGCCTTCATCCTGCACGCGGCATGGCTGGATCAGGCTTTCGCCCATTGTCCAAAATTCCCCACTGCTGCCTCCCGTAGGAGTCTGGGCCGTGTCTCAGTCCCAGTGTGGCTGGTCGTCCTCTCAGACCAGCTACAGATCGTCGGCTTGGTAAGCTTTTATCCCACCAACTACCTAATCTGCCATCGGCCGCTCCGTCCGCGCAAGGCCTTGCGGTCCCCTGCTTTCATCCGTAGATCGTATGCGGTATTAGCAAAGCTTTCGCTCCGTTATCCCCCACGATCGGGCACGTTCCGATGTATTACTCACCCGTTCGCCACTCGTCAGCATCCGAAGACCTGTTACCGTTCGACTTGCATGTGTAAGGCATGCCGCCAGCGTTCAATCTGAGCCAGGATCAAACTCTACAGTTCGATCTTGATTTTTTCGCTCTTTCGAGCAACTCATAAAAAAGAATTGAAGTGAACTTCACTTCTATCTCATGAGCGTTTGTAGTGCTAAGCACTAGTTCCAAAGAACTTGGCACTCGCCATCAAACGCCCACGCTTATCGGCTGTATATTTTTAAGGATCCTTGGCAGAATTCAGATCAGAACCGAGGCTCTTTTTCTTTCTTTCTACTGACTTAGCTGCGATCAGCTGAGCCTTGAATTCTAGCACGGTTTTTTAAGTTCCGTCAAACTTTTTGGAAGTTTTTGAAGCCGC
>NZ_JAUBTO010000269.1:0-5613 GCF_036702495.1 Microcoleus sp. C2D2
GTAAGGAGAATATAAGGCACATCATTGATATAAAAAGCTTCTCGCTTTAGGGCTTCAATCTCCCAGTAGAGCGGGTTATCGGGAGATGGGGGGACGAAAGCATCAAATTCTCCGACTGACGTTAAATACTTTGGCGGCTCCTTTTTGCCTCGCTTCGGCTCCCGGATATCCGGCCGGTATTGTACTTGCCCATTTTGTCCTATGAACAGGATGCCCGCCGATTTTGTCGAAATCCCATAGAGCGAAGCTTGGGCGATGCTGGCACTGAAGCTGCATTCGCGGGCCCAAGGATTGAGCAATCCTCTGCCTGCGATGTGGGCTTCATGTTCGGGGGTGAGGAATTTTTCGCTGACACTGCATAAAACTCCCCCTAACTCCAAATTTCCGGGATCTTGCGGGGGGCATTCTGCTAGAATTGAGTCAGGTTGTGTGTTTGGCGCATCCTTTTGGTGGGGGGATGCAGATTCAATTAAATTGTCTACAGATTGAATTGTATTTTCGTTAGAGTATGTCACAATGAGTGTAGCTTTCACTCTTTGTTAGAGTGTGAAAGAGATATCCTGACTCTGGATGTCCGTGGAAAGATCAAGCAGAGTTAGGGTGGATATAGAAAAGTTTAACCGAAAACGCTGAAGCCCTTATGCTTTCAGCGTTTTTTTGCTGTTGGGCGCTTCGGAACCTTCGAGATATAGCAGATAAACTCTCACGGCATCCTCAATTAAGCTACTGCGAGAAATCTTTATGCCCTTTCCCCAGTTGCTGTCGAGTTGGGTAACGACATCAGGGGAGAGGGCAACCGATACGATTAATTTTTTCATGCTTTCTCTCTAGAAGATTTTATTATTAATATCACCGGGTTTTCGTAAAAAATCTAATTTTTGGGAACCTCGTCGGTTAACCAGACTCATCACCCGTCCCTGAGATTTTCCACGGGTCAATACCGTGGTCTCTGAACCACCGTTCGTAATAGTCGCATTTGATTCTGGCTTCATCATCAGCCCAGAACGCCTCTCGGATATCCTGTTCTAGTTCTTGAACTCTTTGGCTCAGAAGCTCGTTTCGTTCAGTCTCAGTGCGGGTAACGCCGAAAGCAGCGTCAAAGCGACGTTCGAGATTTTCCGTCAGCAAAGACATGGCCAGACTTAACGCTGTCTTGTTTCCTCGTGCCGCTTGCCATAGCCAGTAAGCTCCGACAACTTCTAATGGTAAGGCCCGAATTCGGCTACCCCCGCGCGCCTGCCCTACAGAGGGTTCTATTTCAGAAGTCGCGGGCGTATAACCTTCTCCTAGCAAAGTTTTCAGTGCTTTTGATTGCAAAAATTCGCGGGCGTTTCTTTCTGACAAACCAACGCATTCCGCCGCTTGTGTCTGACTCATCCGATACGAGCCGTCTGGCAGCATGAACCCATCGACCGTTAGGGAACCTATTTGTACCAATGCTCGAATAACTCTAACTGAGTCGGTCATATTTTCTCCTTTACTAAACATCTGCTAGACATCACTTAGACCGTGTAGAAGCTCTACTCTGCTTAGTTTTTGCCGTAGCCTTAGTGGCTGTGGTTGCTTTGGTTCGGTTGGATGAGGGTTTGGCTTCGGGTGGGTTCTCTGGGTTGTTGTCAAGCCAAATTTTCATCTCCTGTTCAAGAAGTAAATTACAGAGGTTCGACATAGACCGCTTCTCCTCTTTAGCTCGCCGCTCCAACGCTTGAAACAGTTCTGGCTCCAAGTATATGGTTGTGCGTGGTTTGTCTGTTGCCACATCAGTCTCTTGAATGGTACTTCTCATCATTCTCCCTCCTTAGATGAGTTTTGTCATTTGAGTTCATTACTACTTGACACCAGTAGTGACTAAATATTACTATAGCACCTAGTAGTGAATCGATTTTAAATCGATTCCGAATTGATTCTCCTTAACCAGGCTAGACTATGGAACTTGAAAACCAGGCAGTGATTGACGTACAGGCTGAAGAAATCGATTCCTCTCTCCCCGAATCGATTGAGCATTGGTACTCAGCCGCGCAAGTGCAGCAGATTCTACAACTGAACAAATCTGGACTCCAGAAGGCAATTGCCAAGCTACAAGACATTTACGGCATTGACCTCAAAATCTTACGCCGTGGGGAAGCGCGGGCGACCCAATACTCTGAGCTTGCTCTAAAAGCTTGCAAATTGCTGAATGCTGGGAAACTCAGTGAACTGCGAAAACTGATTGAAGCTGCACCGACCACAAGTTCTGCTACTACATCGACAGCAATTGTATTTGTTGAACAACATCACCAAATTGCTCTAAACGCTGGCAATGTTGCTGATAGCAACCTGACTCAAATTGCTTCCTTTAAATCTGGCTTACTGAGCAACTACCGAGAACTGGGGCGGGCGCTGGGAAAACAGGCAGCAGCAGAAGTTCGGCTCGGATTTACTGAGGAAGTTAAAGCAGGTTTAGCAAACCTTCAGGAGTCTTAATTTATGGCTTTTTACAAAGTAAAAGTGCAGCGGGAATGCAACACAACTCGAACCTTTAACGTTGTTGGAACCCGCCCCCAGGAAGCTTTACAAGCTGCTGCATTACAACTGAGAGATGAAGGTGTAGCGGATGCAAAAAGCATTGAAGTAATCGGGAAAATTAATAGTTTGAGGGATTAAAACAATGACTGATGATGATGAGAAAACTTTTGATAAAAACCTGACACGGATAATGGTTGGCGGTGCAATTCTGGCAAATACCCTAATCATTGCAGGCGCTTACGATGTGGGCTATCAATCGGGAGCAAAGCAAATTAAAGCACCGATAACCGTACACGGAAACGTGACCATCAACAACAACAGCAACAATTCAAGCCAGCCGCTTCCCCTTGCAAAGTAATCGGCTGGCCGCGTAAACCCTCCCTCTGTTGAAGGGGGAGACTTCATCTAAGGAGCATTGTAATGCAATTTCGAGTAGCGCAAACATCAGGAGCGGGTCATGTAGCCCGCGAATTCGGGTATCACTCTGGGCCCCTCACCCCAGAGATGGTGCATGATGCAGCCCGTACCGCCAAAATATTAGACCTTCAGAAACAATTACGAACCGCCTACAATCGCCACGATGCCAAGATTCGTGCTAACAAAGTTGAACTTGAAAGGCTAACTTTAGAAGCTATTGAAGGTGGTTTAACCGACAAGGCACAGATTGACAAATACGTTTCTAAAGCAATTGTAGCGGGTGCAAAACACGACCAACACATCGTCAATCTAAGCCAGCAATTGCCAAACGAATTGAACCTGGTAAAGGTGCAAGGAGCCAGCACCCAGACTCTTGCAAATGCCGATTTTAGGCAGCGATTGCTATTAATCAAAGCGAACCATCAAGCCAAGGGGCAAATTCAAACTAACGGCTTTCAACAAAGCCTAAAAGCGATTCAAGCCAGCCCACAGCAAGCAATCGCTATGCAAGCTAAGCGGGCTGCTTTCACCAACTACATCAACGCCAAAGACTTTGACCCAATTCCGGCTGTGTCAGGCGCTTCGACTGGTAGCAATAATTCCTCTGTCGGCAACAATTCAAAAGGCTTCTTAGATGGGCTTTTTGACTTCTTCTCTGGTCGCAAATAGCACACAGTAGCAAGCGGGTTTTATGCCCGCTTTTTTTGTATGTACTCAGAATTTGATTCAAACTTCGACTATTTCAACTCAGAAACTCCCCAACAAATTGAGCAGCAAAATCAAGCTAAAGCACCCGAAGTAACCAACATCGAGCGCTTCTGGACATTGACCGGAAACTGGGGTGAATTTGGCAGTTACTTCGGCGTTGGTCTATCTGCAAGCCTTATCGTGCGCGCAATCCCGGCTCTGATTCCAGCATGGGTGATTCTGATTCCTGCTGCTGGTTTAGGGCTAGCAGTGTACAGTTTGGCTGTTGATGGTGCTGCAAAGTTACGCAGTCAATTAATCTTAATTGCCGTCGGAGCTGCGCTGATTGCAGGTAATTGGGATGCGTGGCAAGCGTGGATAATTGCTAATTCTCAAATGTTGATTTTTAGCTTTGTATTAATCGTGATTACCGTCGGATTTGTAATAGCACAAGTATGGAGCAAATTGAACAATGCTAAGTAATATAAACCAGCCAATTGTTGCCGGACTTTTGAGCGCAAGTATCGCGGGAATTGTTGCTGCTACAGCCTTGCCATTTAACGACAGAATTGAGTACAAAATCGGCAACAGGATTGACTCACAGCCCGCCTGGTTGGTTCCTCCTAAAGCTGAATTCAAAAGCCTTGAGCGCGGATATGGAGGCATTAAAATCTTACTTGCCTTGCTTTCTACTGGGGGGATGTTCCTAACAATGCTCATCGCCCGAAGCGAAGGCGAACAAGAGCCAGTTCGACAACGAATCAAACAGTATAAAAATCGAGCTTACGAGTTTGGTTATGCTGCCGAAAGCGCGTACCAAATGAGCACTACCGCTACCAGATACAAAAAGCTCGCAGAGGCGGATGAGGTGGCATTTGAGGGTGAGATTGAGCAAGCTTATATGGAATCTTTGGGGATTGACCCCAGTGCTCAGCAGCCCTTGCTTAGTGGCACGGCGACACTTGAATCAATCTCTAATCCTGGCGACAAAGTAGATCCACAGGCAAACTCACCAGAACTGCCCGATCTGACTGTCGGGCCCAAAATGCCCGTCCTCACCAACTATCCAAGCGTACTAATCTATGGCGCACCGGGAAGTGGAAAAACCACCTTTGCAGAACAGGAAGTCAAGCGCCGACTAGAAGCCGGACACCGAGTAATTATCTGTGACCCACACGCCGCTTATGGCGCTTGGGCTGGGTGCGAGGTTGTCGGGGGCGGGATGAACTACGCGGCCATTGATGCCAAACTTGAATGGTTTGCTGAGGAAGTTCGACGACGGTATAAGCGGATTGAATCTGAACCTAACCCGACGTTTCAACCACTGACTCTGTGCTGCGATGAATTCACAAATTGGGCGGGGCGATGCAGTGCTGCGGGTGAGTTTTTTCAGTCAGCTTTAAGTGATATTCGCAAAGCTAAAATGTTTGGCTTAATCGTAAGTCACACGCGCACAATGGCGGGATTAGCTAATGCTGCTGGCATGGCAAAATTGCGTGATGAAGCCCTTTTAGAAGTCGAATTACTCGGTCAGCAATGTCCTAAAACTGGTAACGCAGTTCCACGTTATGAAGCTGTAATTAAGTTGCCTGGGATGCCTTTGAACAAGCGCTTTATTCTGCAAGTTCCCAAGCTGTCCGAACCGAATAATCATCAACCAACTAAAGCTGATAGTAGTTATTTAGACCCTATTGCTAGGCTTCAAAAAAGTGTTCCGAGTTTTTCAAATCCTGATACTACGGAACAAACTGGAACGCCCCCAGATGTTCCAGAAAACGAATCACCGGAACCTGGAACACTAGACGGAACAAGGGATACACGAGCGGAACGCCTTTCTACAATGTTGGCTGAAATACTAGCCGGAACACTTCAGACCCCAGTTTTCGCCCCTGACTCGCCTCTGGAACACGAAGAGAAACTCGAACTAGCAAAGCTTGTTATCGAGCAACAATTAGGACTCAAAAAAACAATTTGGATACTTTGGGGTGTTTCTCGTGGCGGGCG
>NZ_JAUBTO010000270.1:0-5598 GCF_036702495.1 Microcoleus sp. C2D2
TTAGTCATTAGTCATTAGTCATTAGTCATTAGTCATTAGTCATTAGTCATTAGTCATTAGTCATTAGTCATTAGTCACTAAACAACTAGCAATTGACAACTAGCAACTGACAACTAACAATTACTAATTACCAATTACCACTTCCCAATTACCAATTACCAATTCCTAATTACCAACTTTTAATGTCTCTATTTGATTGGTTTGCAAATCGACGAAAATCAGTACCGAACTCCCAAGAACGGCCGGAACGAGAAATTGCGGACGGACTTTGGAATAAATGCGAAGCTTGCGGTGCCCTCAGTTATACCAAAGACCTGCGAGCAAATCAAATGGTTTGCTTGGAATGCGGGCATCATATCAGAGTTTACAGTGACGATCGCATCGAGCAATTGATCGATCCCAATACCTGGATGCCCATTAACGAAGGACTGCACGCCACAGATCCCCTGAAATTTCGCGATCGAAAAAAATATAGCGATCGGCTGCGAGAATTTCAAGAAAAAACAGGCCACCTAGACGCCGTAGAAACAGGCATCGGCAAACTCGAAAATTTGCCCGTCGCCCTCGGAGTCATGGAATTTCAGTTCATCGGCGGCAGCATGGGATCGGTAGTCGGAGAAAAGCTGACTCGCCTCATCGAACACGCCACGCGGGAACGCTTGCCCGCCATCGTTGTCTGCGCTTCAGGCGGTGCGAGAATGCAAGAAGGAATGCTCAGCTTGATGCAAATGGCTAAAATTTCCGGGGCTCTGGAACGCCACCGGGAAGCGAGACTGCTTTACATCCCGATTTTGACCCACCCGACCACCGGCGGCGTCACCGCCAGTTTTGCCATGCTGGGAGACATTATAATTGCAGAGCCAAAAGCTACTGTGGCCTTTACAGGCGGTCGGGTAATCGAGCAAACTCTGCGGGAAAAGCTGCCGGAAAATTATCAAACATCCGAATACTCCTTCGCCCACGGTTTTGTAGACTTGATCGTACCCCGGACTCAATTAAAGAAAACTCTCGGTCAGCTCATCAGCCTCCACCAGCCCCAGCCGTTCTTGGCAGGCTCGGAATTCTCCGCCCTCGATGGCAGCGACGGCCACCATCGGCCCCCGCAGACTCACGCTTTCAAGCTTTCTCCCTAAGCAGCAGCGCCCGATGATTGTCGGTTGGTGAGTCCGGGGGAGAGACGAAAAATTTCCTCAGAATGGCTCAAAACCCGGTTTCGAGGAAAAATATTGAGTTTGGTAGCCAGACATTCACGCAGACACCGGGTTTTGATCCCAGAGCGCGCAAGTCCTATTGGTAATAACGACCCAGCAGTGGGATGATATTGATCGGAAGTTGATTGGCCCTGAAGTTGGGCTGGGCAAAAATGCCTAGTGGCAGTTAGCGGTTAGTTAGCTTGCGATCGAACAAAATCTCAGAACAAACTAACAGAACAAGCTAACAGCGCTTTCTGAAATTGTCCGGCTTTGAGTTAATAGCCGTCAACTCAATTTTGACCTGTCAGCGACCTAAAAATTATGGGTTTTGCAGACCTGTCCATCGCAGAAATAGCAGAGGACTTCAACGTCCCTGTTGAAGAAGTGATCAGCTTGTGTGACGAGTTGGAAATTGCCTACAAGCACCCTCAAACCCGTTTGGCTTTGGAGGATGTTAAGGCAATTATGACCGCTCTCGAAAAAAGGCGCGACTCAAAACTTCTTGCAGATTAGATCGCAAAATTCCTCTACCTTTAAAGGTATGGCTGCACCAACTTTCGCCAGTTGTTGCAGAAAGAGGGAATTTTGAACAGAAATCTGTTTGCCAGCTATGCTCTCTTAGCGTTCAATAATTTGCCAGATTTTTTTAAGGAGAACCATGCTTAAAAGATATTTCATTGCTCTGACCGCTGTCTTCTTGACATTTCAGTTATTTGTCAGCAGTGCGATGGCTATCGAACTGACTCCTGAAGTTCGCACTGTGCCTTTGAATGACAAGGGTGCTCCGGTAGTGCTGAGCCTCAAACAAGTTAAGGAAGGCAAACGCCTGTTCAATTCGGCTTGCTCTCAATGTCACGCTGCAGGCATGACCAAAACTGACCCCAACGTGAATTTGAGTCCGGAAACTCTGGCTTTGGCCAACCCGCCCCGGAATAATATTGAGTCGCTGGTGGACTATATGAAAAATCCCACGACTTATGACGGGTTTGAGGAAATTTCGGAACTGCATCCGAGTACGAAGAGCGCGGATGTTTTCCCTGAGATGAGAAATCTCTCGGATGACGATTTGTCCGCCATTGCCGGTCACATTCTGGTGCAGCCGAAAATTGTCGGAACGCAGTGGGCTGGTGGCAAAGGCGCTCGCTAATCGATTTTAGATTTTAGATTTTGGATTTTGGATTGGGGATGGGGCTGCGGTTTGGCAAGGATTGCTGGCTGGCTGTGTTTCTATCTAAAATCTGAAATCTAAAATTTACCCCCTGCTCATAGATTCTCGCCAGTCGAACCCGCCGACATCAGCTTGGGGACTGGTTGAGGGCGACGACAGCCCGAGTGAAACAAGAAAATTCGATTTTGTGAGCAAATGTTAGTGAATAATTGATGGTTCTACGCCCTTATGCTGCATCGTGGTGTTTTTGTCTGCTTTCTGTTGGGGATGTTAATTATTTTGCCGCTCGTGCTGTTGGCTCCTCAACCTGTTTTGGCTGCTGCCGATTCTTACGTGAATAGGTATTTACAAGCCAGCGAACCTGTGGCTTTGGAGTTGGACTCCCAGGGACATACTCGGTTGTTTTCGGCTCAGGATTTGTCTGCAGGCAAGGTGTTGTTCGAGCAAAATTGCCTGAATTGTCACGTCGGAGGAGCTAATTTGCCCGATCCGACGATATCTCTGTCTTTGGCTGACCTCAAGGGGGCAACGCCTCCCCGCAACAACATCAATAATTTGGTGGCGTATCTGAGAGAACCGATGACTTATGACGGTACTGAGGAGACTTTTTGGTGCCGCCAAGTGCCCGAAAGCTGGATGCCCCAAGCAGAAATCGAAAAATTGGCGGCTTTTGTGATCCGGGCCGCTCAGAAAGCTCCGGGCTGGGCCGTGGAGAATTTTGAGAGTTGAACTACCGCTGCCAAAAAGTGGTAAATTACTCGGGAGAAAGCGATGCGACTGAGCGATCGCGCCTGTTTTAACAGGTAAAATATCTAAAGAATCACCCTTTGCGTGTCCATTAGAGGAGAACTGCGTTGAAAAGACTCTTATCGATCGCCCTATTAGCGTTCGCAATTTTTACCGTCGGCTTTGGTCGCCCTGCTTTGGCAGGCGATGCGGTTAAAGGAGCTAAAATCTTTAGCTCGAACTGTGCTGCTTGTCACATCGGTGGCGGCAACGTGGTTATGGCCATGAAAACCTTGAAAAAGAGTGCTCTTGAGAAGTACGGCATGAATTCTCTCGAAGCTATTACCGCTCAGGTAACTAAGGGCAAAAATGCTATGCCTGCTTTCGCCGGCCGCTTGAAGCCCCAACAAATTGAGGATGTAGCAACCTACGTGCTCCAGCAATCTGAGAAAGACTGGAAAGGCTAAACAGCTTCTTTGAAGTCGGACAAGCTGGGCGGGCTTGATTTAATTTAAAACTTGTCCTCCCTCACGCACCCTCTCTCTCTCTTTGGCAAATAAATGTCGAGAAAGCAGCCATCTTAACCTGTTTGGGAAAGAGCGCCAGAAATCAGATTTTTATTAGCGATTGGGCGAGGGAGGGTAATTCTATTTTAGATTTTAGATTTTAGATTTTAGATTAAAGAATTGAAGATTTGAGAGTGCTAAATGCTGACTTTGGATTTTAGATTTGAGAATTGAGAATTGAGAATTGAAGAGTTGAGAGTGCTAAATGCTGACTTTGGATAAATTGTCAAGCACCTTACGTTAACAAGGCTTACGCATGGGGGCGCTTATTCGCGGTTGCTACGAAAAATTTGCGGCGAGTCACGAGAAATCACCGAAGAAACGGAGTTTCTGAAATCAGCGTGCGATCGAGAATTAATTAAGAATTATTATTGCTGCGGTTCATAAATTAAAGTATGTGCTAGGATATAACCCCTTATTAGCAAAGCTTTGAAATCGAGATTAAAGTCGATCAGCAAAGTGGACTCTACACCTGCCATGAATATAAAAACATCAGCAAAAGTTAAAACTCAAGTTAAAACTCTCGGAGACGCCGCATCTCAGGCGATTGAGAAATATTTCCGCAAAAGTGTAGAGCACGAGGCTGAAGTTATCAAAGACAAAGATGCCGAAGAACTTCATCAAATGCGCGTGGGATTGAGACGTTTGCGATCGGCTGTAACGGGTTTTGCTCCGGTTTTAGACTTGCCAAAACAGGCTTCAGAAGGCAAAATTGGTAAGGTGGGGCGGATTCTGGGAACGCTCAGGGATTTGGATGTGATGCTCGAAAGTCTCCAAAACCGCTATTACCCGAATTTGCCGGCTGACGAACAGAAAGTTTTGGATAAGGCTTTGTTGAATTTGCTCAAACAGCGCTACCGGGCTTTGAAAGGGGTGAGGGCGATTTTAGAGCACAAAACCTACGAATCCCTGAAGGAGTCGATCGAGGATTGGCTGGAAAAACCGCAGTATCGGGCGATCGAACATTTGCCAATTGCTGAGGTTTTGCCGGATTTACTGTTACCTCAAGTCAGTGAGTTTTTCCTACATCCGGCTTGGCTGCTGGGCACAGAATATGAGGATGGCAAAGTTAAAGTTGCTGATGATTTGAATGCTGAGGCTGTCGAAGAGAAGCTAGCAGCGGAAGGAACTATTCTGCACGATTTGCGGAAGCAAGCGAAGCGGGTTCGCTATTTAATGAATCTGTTTGGGGATTTTTACGGCGAGACTTACGAAGTTTATGTCGAAGATGTGAAAGCTGTTCAGGAATGTTTGGGCGATATTCAAGACTGTGAAGTTTTAGGGGAGTTTCTGACAGATTTTGTCGATCGCGATTTGAAAAAAGAGTTGCCGAAATTGGCTGATATTTTGGCAAAAAATCGCTACGCAGCTTGGCAAAAATGGCAGGCTTTGCAGCGCAGGTATTTGAATTCGGAAATTCGGAAAGGTTTGCGATCGGTATTAATTCATCCTGTGGTTGAAGATCCTGCTAAGGTGGATTCGCCGCAGTAATTGTAGTGGGTTTGCAGTTGCGCTTGGGCGCGATTTGGGCGCAACTGCAAGCAATATCAAGTCCGGTTCATTCGTCCTTGTATAATTTGCGATCTGGTAGGGGCGGGTTTTACCAACAATCTGTGCCTAAGACCAATAATCTCATAAACCCGCCCCGCCCATACACGAAGGATGCTAGCGGACATAATAAGCTGTACTGCATTTAGATTGTACCTTTGGGGCGCACTAAGAGTGCCCGCTCCACTCATGGTTTCAATAAAAATAAGTGTAAAAATTAGATGCGCGCCAGCTTATAACAAATAAGATTTTGGATTGATGAAAGAGCGATCGCGCTTCACAGAAAAAGAGCGATCGACCTTAACAATTACTCTTTCTAGTAAGCTGTTTCGCATTAAAACTGGTATAATAATAAATCACAAGTCACATAAAAGCCAGAAGTATGCCTGCCAAAAAT
>NZ_JAUBTO010000271.1:0-5568 GCF_036702495.1 Microcoleus sp. C2D2
CGTCATATTCTACCATGCTGTGCCTAGATTGTGAACCTTCTTTTTTTGCTGTTACCCCGATTTATTGAGCGGATACAGTTAATCTTTAGATTAAGATTTCAGCGCTCGCCAAAAAATGCTACTAAAAAGCATCGTTAATAGACGATTGGTTGCATTTGTGCGCCATGCTATATTCTCAGTATAACCCTGAGACGACAAATAGTATATCCTCAATTTTTAAGTGATCTTACGCAAACAAGCCGACCATCTAGAATACAGAGAAGGCAAATAAATCTAGTTGGCGATCGCCACAACAGGCGTGCACTCTACCTGCCCAACAAATCGTCAAAAATTATGGTGGCTCTACAGCCATTAAAAACTTTACAAATTTAGAAACCCAATCATGCAAAAATTTACTAATTGCCCGGTTGGCAGTTTCAAGAATATCAGCTTTCAGTACATAGCAGGCACTGCACGCAAACCGAAAGAGCCTCCCAAATTGCCAGTTGACCGATGTGAAGACAGCAGCTTAGTATTCGTGAATCCCCGTCCTAAGCTGTTGCGGCATTTAAATTGTATGTCAAAAAAAATCAAAGTCTTGTGGGGTGGGCGTCCCGCCCGCCCTGAATATACAATTTAAATGCGCGACAGCTTACATGGGATGAATTGAGCGATTATTACCCGTCGGGCTGGCAGTGCTATAACACTTACGTGTCTGATGAAAAAGATGTAGTAAAATAAGCAAAACAGCTCAATGAATACCGACACATTCCCATCCCTGTAGGCAAGCGGTTGTTAGACGTTGGGTGCGGCGGAGGTTCCTTTCTTCAAGTCTTCAAAAAACTCGGAGTTGAGGCGGCAAGAATTGAGCCTAGCTCTTCAGCAGCAGCAGCCAGGGAATGCGGTATCGATGTTTTCACAGGCACTGTAGAAGAATACATTGCTAAGAATGGTACTGACAAAAAGTTTGATGTCGTACTTTGTTCCCACGTTTTGGGGGCAACGCCTTTTCCCGTTGAAACACTAGATGGTATGAGGCAGTTGCTGGCACCAAACGGTTACATTTGGGTAGGTGTACCCAATGCTGATAGCGAATACGCGCGCAAGCTGGGCTGGCGCTGGCACAGCACTTATTTTCCCCGCAACCTCATACAATTCACTCCCGAAACTCTGAGTAAAGCTGGAGAAGTTGCTGGTTGGGAAATTCGGTGACAGTCCACTTATTCTTTCCCCGAAGCGGTGGGTTATTCGCTTTGTTTGCGGTGGCGCCATCGCTGGTTCATACCGCACAAAATTTCTAGGCGCTTGCTGTCGGAAAACTATCTCAAGCGGGTAGCGCAGGAATTGGACTCGCGCAACGAAGGCGAGGCAATTATCATGGAATTCTGTCACCCTCAAAGTCGGAATTAAGGCGTTTTGAGGAAAAATATTCGACTTGAGATTTGAGGAAAGAGATTTGAGATTTGAGATTGACTGCACGTCGGCGGCCCCGAATCTCAAATCTTTTTTTTTCGCTTTTGTTAAAACTTCAAAGTTGGCGTTTGGCAGTTGTGCTGTCTTTGGTGTTGGCTATACTATCCAAGATTTAACTCTGGACTTATATCAAATCCGAGGAAAACCTCCTGTTATCCTGAAACCCAATCAGAGAAAGGGTTGTGCGTATTTCGCGCGATTGTTTCAACCCTTGAGGTGTGTACTGTTGGTATGATGAATCACTGTTTCAGATTGCGATTCGGCTTACAACCAACAGCAGCGTCTATAGCAAGAGCCAAAAACAACTGTGTCAAAACCCAAGCATATAGTTTTAACATCCCATCCCCACAGATCCGGCACAAAACCTCATCCCATTTACTGGGGAGAAATCGATCCCCTGAAACGGGGTCCTGTGATTGGCAGCATCAGCAAATCGTCTCACCGGAATGCGATAGGCACTCATTCGGGTTCCTACTCTGTTTATCGAGCCCTAGCAGTTGCCAACGGCGCACTCCCAGCGGATCACCGCCCCGATTTTACCAACACATCTCCGGCGGCACATATCGGGCCACACCCGAGTTGGGGCGATCGCAATTTGATTGTTTCTCTCGATCCCTTTGGAGGTTTGGTCAGCGAAGTTTATACTTCATTTTTCCAGCAGGGATACGATATTCGACCGACAATTGCTGTAACTAAAGCTCACATTAATATGCCGGAATTGCAAGATGCCATCGCGTCGGGGCGGGTGCAAATTGATGGCAAAATAGTCAAAGCAGGCGGCAATTTGGCCGTCACTAAAATTGCGATCGACCCGGTGTGGTATTTGCCGGGAATTGCTAGGCGGATCGGCGCCCAAGAAAGCGTTCTTCGCCGTGTCCTGTTCGAGGAAACAGGCGGAATGTTCTCGGACTTAGTGACGCGGCCCGACTTGCACGTTTTCTTGCCGCCAATTGGCGGAACTACGGTTTATATCATTGGCGATGTCGCCAATATTTCTGACTCGGACAAGCAGTTGGCGGTACGGGTACACGATGAATGCAACGGTTCTGATGTCTTCAGTTCGGATATCTGCACTTGCCGCCCTTATTTGGTACACGGGATTGAAATTTGCATCCAAACGGCACAATCCGGCGGTTCTGGGGTAATTGTTTACTTCCGCAAGGAAGGGAGAGCTTTGGGGGAAGTGACTAAGTTTTTGGTGTACAATGCCAGAAAACGGCAGGAAGGCGGCGATCGAGCTGATGCCTATTTTACGCGCACTGAATGCGTGGCGGGAGTTCAAGATATGCGGTTTCAAGAACTAATGCCAGACGTGCTGCACTGGTTGGGTATCTCTCGAATTGACAGTTTAGTTTCTATGAGCGATATGAAATACAATGCGATTATCAATTCTGGGATTCAGGTGGTCGAGCGCATCCCCATTCCTGAAGATTGGATTCCCGCAGACGCACAAGTCGAAATCGTCGCCAAAAAAGCCGCCGGCTATTATACGCCAGAAACTGTGCCAGATGCTACAATTCTTGCAGAAGCGATCGGACGCGATTTAGGAGATTGAGAGGGCAAAGACGCGAGCGATCGGGCGCGAACCATCGCGTCTTTGCTAAATAAAATTTATTGCTGGTTTTTGATCAGTCAGGGTAGGTTATGCCTCATTTGCGTTCTACTGTGATCGTAAAAACAGATATTTGCGGATATACCGCCCGAGTTAAAAAATTATCTCAGTCGGACTTAAGTAGTTTGTTAAACGAGCATAAAACTTTTATTTCAGATATTAGCACGAAAAATGAAGGCAGCGTGATTAAAGGGGAAGGTGATTCATTTTGGATAATTTTTCCCAGCGTCACATCAGCGGCTGTAGCAGCCCTAGAAATGCAGCAAGAATTGAGAGCCCAACAATCTAGCAAGGCGAACGACGAACGATTGGCTATTCGCGTGTCGATTACATTAGGAGATGTCTTGCATCAAGATAAAGATATATTTGGGGATACGGTGAATTTAACAGCGCGCATAGAATCAGTTACTCCGCCGGATGAAATATATTTGTCTCAAGCAGCATGGCTGGCGCTCAACAAAGCAGAAGTGCAAACGTCTTTTGTCAACGAGTTTTCTTTGAAAGGGATGAGCGAACCGGAAAAAGTCTACAAAGTTGACCAAAGTTACAAAACGCGAATTATAAAAAATCAAGCAATAATTAAAGCAGATTTGAGAGGTTTTATTGCTTATCAAGAATCTAATTCTATCAAAGACGTTGAATATTTGCTCACTAACTTTGATGATTTTGAAAAAACAATTTGCGAAGAATACGGCGGTACAATTCGGAGCATTGTTGGGGATTCCCATTTGTTGACTTTCCCGGAAGCTCACTCAGCCTTAGCCGCAATGGAAAGTTTGTGCGAGAATTGGAAAGTTTTTATTCACGCCAATCAAATACCTTGCGGCTTGTCGGTGGGAGTTGCTAAGGGAAATTTATATATATTTAGGTCTTGCACTTACGGAAAAGATATTAATATAGCCGACAGGCTGGAAGATTTAAGTAAAATAATATCCCCGGGGACAGAAAAAAATTCGGTGATAGTTTCCGATCAAATAAAACGCGAAGTCAGCGGCTCGAAGTGGGAATATAAGCTGATCAAACTAGATAAAAATTCGATTTTAGATAATCTTTTAGATTACAGTCAGTTTGACTTTTTTAAAGAAAACGATGTTTACCGGTGTTTGGTGGTATGAAGTTGCACAATATTGAACTTGAGACTCTAGAATATCTGAGAACGCCGGCTGCTATTCGCCAAAAGTGCGATTCCCTTCGGGATAGCTTCGCTTCACGGCTTTTTGATTTAGCCCGCCTGGACAAACTCCGCTACTTCCGCGTCGATTTATCCCAACTCGACAAAGCAGCAAATTATGTAATTGACACAACGCGCCAACAGTATCCCGATTTTAACATTCCCTTTCACAGTCGCTGGCGACATTTTGAAGCGGGCAACCTGTCGCGACTCGCCGAATTGGATGCAGCAATAGCCGAATTTTCACTCATAGAGCAAGCTAAGATCAAATTTGATTTAGCAATTGTCAGCGTTTTGCTCGATGCCGGTGCTGGTGCAGATTGGCAGTATTGCGAACCTGAAACCGGACAGGTTTACCGCCGTTCTGAAGGGTTAGCAATAGCCAGCTTGCGGATGTTTTGTCAAGGTGTTTTTTCCAGCAATCCCGATTTTCCTTGGCAAGCTGATTCTTGGGGACTTTCTCAATTAAAACTAGAAACCTTAGCGGCAGGATTTCAGGTAAGTCGAGACAATCCGCTAGTTGGTTTAACAGGCAGATTAGAATTATTGCAGCGTTTGGGAAATGCGATTTGCCAGCATCCATTATTATTTGGCAGCGAAAACCCGCGTCCTGGCAATTTGGCCAAATACTTGCTCGACAGTGGGGTTCCTGAAACCAAAACTGTGAATGCTGCGGTCGTGTTGAGCGCTGTTTTGAGAGGTTTTGGGGAAATTTGGCCGGGAAGATATGCAATTGGTGGCGTTAATTTAGGCGATGTTTGGCGGCATCGGGCTTTAACAGGAAAAAATCTGGGAGATGAGTTCGTGCCGTTCCACAAACTATCGCAGTGGTTGACTTATTCGCTGTTGGAACCGCTGCAAGAACTTGGTTTAGAAGTCGCCGGATTGGATGAGTTAACGGGATTGCCGGAGTACCGAAACGGCGGTTTGTGTTTGGATATCGGGCTGCTGCAGGCAAAAGATTCGGCTATTTTTGAGCAGAGTTACTTGCCGGGTTCGGAGGTTATAGTAGAATGGCGATCGCTCACTGTCAATCTTTTAGATAAAATTGCCGCAGCTATTCGAGAAAAGCTGCATTTGAGTGCGGCTCAATTGCCGCTGGTGAAGATTTTGCAAGGAGGAACTTGGGCGGCGGGGCGGAAAATTGCGGCCGAATTGAGGGCTGGTGGAGTGCCGCCAATTCAGATTGAAAGTGACGGCACTGTGTTTTAAAGGGAAGAAGGAAGAAGGAAGAGGGAAGAAGGAAGAGGGAAGAAGGAAGAAGGAAGAAGGAAGAAGGAAGAAGGAAGAAGGAAGAAGGAAGAGGGAAGAAGGAAGAAGGAAGAGGGAAGAA
>NZ_JAUBTO010000272.1:0-5499 GCF_036702495.1 Microcoleus sp. C2D2
AAGACAGGTCACACAATTTAGATTAATTGCAACAGTCCCAAACTCGATCGCTACATTATTACACCGCGAGTCCCTGACGGCTTTGAGAGTGGGCTTGTCTTGAGAGTTGGCGACCGCTACGCGCCAGGGAACTCTCAGCAGCTATAGCAGATGTTGAAGGCTTGAGTTATCTACCAGATCGGGAAAATGTAATTGGGGGCAATGGTTGGAGCGATTAAGAACGTCCTCACCATCGGGCGCGGTTGCTATATCTGAATATCTTGGCAACAGAAAATGCGATCGGCGGTTAACGCACAATAGAAACCTTGCTCACGAAATCCGGACAATCAGAAAGTATTTGCAGGCTGCTACCCGAAAGACTAAACATTTTGTCAACAAACCTTTTTTTTGCCTTTCTAACGCGCTATTATCTACAGAAAGCTGGTGCATTTTGACGGCTCGTTAATTTTTAGCTGAAAAATCAATATGCTCTCTATTGCAGGCGTTGCCGCCCAGACACTTCTCTATGAAAGTGCCAACTCTCTGGTTTACCGGGCGATTCGGGAAGCAGATAAAGGGCCGATTATCCTCAAACTTCTCAAAGAAAGCTACCCCACACCTCAAGAATTGGTGCGCTACCGCACCGAATACCGCATCACCCAAGAGCTAAAAGAGCCAGGAGTCGTGCGGGTTTATGACTTGCAAAAATACCAAAACAGCCTCGTGATGTTTGTCGAGGACTTTGGCGGCGAATCCTTGACAATTTGGATGCAGCAGCGGAAGTTTAGCGTAAAGGAGTTTCTGCTTCTTGCGATCGCCACCACGGAAATTTTAGGGCAAATTCACAGAGCAAACATCATCCACAAAGATATTAACCCTTCTAATATTGTTTACAACCCCCAAACAAAACAATTAAAAATTATTGATTTTGGCATTTCCACTCAGCTAAGCCGAGAAACACCGATACTGAAAAACCCCGGAGTTCTGGAAGGAACCCTTGCTTACATCTCACCAGAACAAACCGGGAGAATGAATCGTAGTCTCGATAACCGGGCTGATTTTTACTCCCTCGGCGTCACCTTCTACGAATTGCTGACAGGCAAATTGCCTTTTGAGACAGAAGATGCTTTAGAACTGGTTCACTGCCACATTGCCAGACAGCCGCTTTCCCCGCACGAAATCCAACCAGAAATTCCCCTAATTATCTCGCTTCTTGTCAGTAAATTGATGGCGAAAAATGCCGAAAACCGCTATCAAACTGCCTTGGGGATAAAACATGATTTAGAAATGTGTCTGGTTCAATTACAAGAAACGGACAGCATAAAAGAATTTGACTTGGGAACGCGGGATATTACAGACCGTTTCCTAATTCCCGAAAAGTTATACGGCAGAGAAGCTGAAGTCGCTCAACTATTAGCTGCCTTTGAGCGAGTCAGTACAGGTAGCGCCGAAATGATGCTGGTAGCTGGTTTTTCTGGCATTGGTAAAACCTCCGTAGTCAACGAAGTCCACAAGCCGATAGCCAGACAGCGGGGCTATTTTATTAAAGGCAAATACGACCAATTCCAGCGCAATATTCCCTTCAGTGCATTTGTGCAAGCATTTCGGGAATTGATGGGGCAATTATTATCAGAAAGTGACGCTCAATTACAAACATGGAAAACCAGGATTCTGACAGCAGTGGGCGACAGCGGGCAAGTGCTAATTGAGGTAATTCCTGAATTAGAACGCATCATTAGCCCTCAACCTCCTGCATTAGAACTGTCGGGGACTGCCGCCCAAAATCGCTTTAATTTGCTGATGGAAAAGTTTGTGCAAGTATTTACTACTGCCTCACATCCCTTAGTGATGTTTTTGGATGATTTGCAGTGGGCGGATTCGGCATCTTTGAAATTGTTACAACTGTTAATGCAGGATAGGGGGCATCTGTTAGTGTTAGGTGCTTATCGGGATAATGAGGTGTCACCTACTCATCCGTTTATGCTGACGGTGGATGAAATTGTGAAGTCTGGGGCAGTGGTGAATACTATTACCCTGCAACCTTTGAGTTTAGCAGATCTCAATCAGTTGGTAGCAGATACGCTGATTTGCGATTTATCCTCTTCTCAACCCTTGACAGAATTGGTTTATCAAAAAACCAAAGGTAATCCTTTTTTCTCGACTCAATTCCTCAAGTCTTTGTATGAAGAGGGTCAAATTATCTTTGACTGGGATGTACGGCATTGGCAGTGCGATATTGCTCAAGTTACATTTGCCGACGCCTCGGATGTGGTGGAGTTTATGGCGGCGCAATTGCAGAAGTTGCCTGCCCCTACTCAGGAGGTTCTCAAACTTGCCGCGTGCATTGGGGCGCAGTTTGATTTAGATACATTGGCAATAGTCAACGAAGAACTACCAGAACAAACAGCATCAGCACTTTGGAGAGCATTACAAGAAGAACTCATTTTACCCATTACAGAAGGCTATAAATGCTTCATTCCAACAGACGATCGATCCCATACTGAGTCTATTACCAATCCCACTTATAAGTTCTTGCACGATCGCGTCCAGCAAGCAGCTTATTTCCTAATAGCCGAAAACCAAAAACAAGCAACTCACCTGAAAATAGGACAATTACTTCAAAAAAATTACTCAAAAATAGAAAAAGCAGAAAAACTCTTCGATATAGTGGGTCATTTGAATCGAGGAAAGCAGTTAATTACTCAACCAAATGAACAGGAAGCCTTAGCAAAAATTAACTTAAAAGCTGCATATAAGGCGAGAAATTCTACCGCCTACGCAGCCGCAATGGTCTATCTGCAAACAGGCATTAATTTACTCACAGACCAATGCTGGCAAACTCAGTATGAATTGACTCTAAATTTTTATGTTGCTGCTGCCGAAGCCGCCTATTTGAATGCTGATATTGACAACATGGAACAGATGGCAGCACAGGTGTTGCAGAATGCTCAGACGATTTTAGACAAAGTTAAAATTTACGAAATTCAGATATCCGCACGGACAGCCCAAAACAAGATATTAGAAGCGCTCGCTGTGGGTAGAAAGGCACTAAAACAATTAGGGGTTGAACTCCCGACTGAACCTAACGAAGCCTTGATTAGTAAAGCGCTACAAACCCTTGCGGGCCAACTTCAGGACAGACAGATTGAGGAACTCGTTGACCTACCTGTGATGACCAATTCCCAGACTCAAGCAGCCATGCAACTGTTAAGAATGTTACTGGGATCGATGCTCTTGGGAATGCCCGGTTTATTGCCCCTGCTGAGCTCCACGATGGTGAGTTTATCGCTCCAATTTGGGAATGCACCCGCATCGACTGTGGGGTATGCGATGCACGGGATGGTGTTATGTGCCTTTTTAGGAGATGTCGAAACCGGCTATGGCTTTGGGCAATTGGCACTCTCATTGCTCCATAGGTTCAATGTGCCCGAATTCAAGTCCCAAATTCTGCTTCTGTTTGGTGCTTGGATTCAGCATCGCCAAGAATCTCTCTTGGCAACGATACCGACGCTGAAAGATGGCTATACTGCGGGCATGGAAACTGGCGATTTTCTATACGCTGGCTACAACATAAATTTTTACTTTTATACCAACTTTTTCAGTGGGGTAGAACTGGATACTTGGGAACCAGAACTAGCAGGTTACAGGGCTGTCATGGCGCAGTTGAAACAATATTCGGCTCAGATTTATTTGGATATGATTCAGCAGACGGTGCAGAACTTGAGGGAAACCCGTATTCGGTCGGATTTCTTAATAGGAACTGCCTACGATGAAACGGTGATGCTTCCCAAGTACTATCAGGATAATGAATTCGGGGCGATCGCTTGTGCCTGCATCTACAAACTGCTGCTTGCTTACTGCTATGGCAATTACACGGCTGCCCTAGACCACATTACCCAAGTCAAACAGTATTTGATGGGAGTATCGGGCTCGGTTTTTGTTCCGATTTTTCATTTTTATGCCGCCCTCACCCACCTGGCACTTTTTCGGGTACAACCAGCAATTGAGCAAACTGAAATTCTGGGCTTAGTGGAAACCCATCAAACTACTCTGCACCAATGGGCGCAAAATGCTCCGATGAATTATCTACATAAATGGTATTTGGTTGAGGCAGAAAAACATCGCGTTTTCGGCAATAAAGCTGAGGCGATTGAAATGTACGATCGCGCCATTTCTGGAGCCAAAGAAAATAAATTCCTCAACGAAGAAGCACTAGCTAACGAACTAGCAGCCAAATTCTACTGGGAATGGAGCAAAGAAAAAATTGCTCAAACCTACATGATTGAGGCCTATTATTGTTATGTTCAATGGGGAGCCACCGCTAAGGTAACGGATTTAGAAACGCGATATCCGCAGTTATTGGCGCCAATCCAACCGGGAATAAAAACCACTAAAACTAAGGCCTCAGTGACGACGACGAGTTCTGGTTCTAACTTAGATATCACCACAGTAATGAAAGCTTCTCAAACGATTTCCGGTGAAATAATGCTAGATAAGCTCATGTCGAGCTTGATGAAAATTCTGATGGAAAGTGCCGGGGCCCAAAGAGGATATCTAATTTTATCAAGTCAGGGAAAACTGTTAATTGAAGCTGAAGGGAAAATAGATGACAATCCCGTTACCGTGTTGCAGTCAATCGAGGTTGAAAATTGTCAGGAACTTTCCTGTGCAATTGTCAATTATGTAGCCCGCACTCAAGAAAGCGTGGTACTAGATGATGCTGTCCGAGCGGGACAATTTACCAACGACCCCTACATCCAAAAGCATCAGCCCAAATCAATTTTATGTGTGCCACTGATTAATCAATCTCAAATCATTAGTATTGTTTACCTAGAAAACAATCTCACAGCCGGAGCTTTTACACCAGAAAGAGTGGAACTATTAAAAGTGTTATCTGGACAGGCGGCGATCTCGATCCAAAATTCTAAACTCTATACACAAGTCCGCGAAAGCGAGAACAGACTCGCTCAATTTTTAGAAGCAATCCCAGTGGGGGTGTCAGTGCTGGATGCTTCTGGCAAATTTTACTATAGTAATCGCGTTGCTATTCAATTATTAGGTAAAGGAGTTATCCCTAACGTCACCAGCGAGCAACTACCAGAGGTTTATCAACTCTATAAAGCTGGAACCGAGCAGGAATATCCCTTTGCTGACTTGCCGATTGTGCGGGCGTTGAAGGGCGAAAGTGCCACCGCTGAGGATATGGAAATCCACCAAGGCGACAAGATTATTCCGATAGAGGTTTGGGGTACTCCCATCTATGATGAAAAAGATAATATTTCTTATGCAATGGTAGCCTTTCAAGATATCACGTCCCGCAAGAAAGCCGAAACAGAGCAGCTCAGGTTCACCAATGAACTTTTTCAAATCAACAAAGCTTACGAGCGCTTCGTCCCCAATCAGTTCCTCCATTTTTTAGAAAAGTCAAGCATTATTGATGTGGAATTAGGCGATCAAGTACAGTTAGAAATGTCGGTGCTATTTTCTGATATTCGTGACTTTACGACAATTTCAGAAAAG
>NZ_JAUBTO010000273.1:0-5467 GCF_036702495.1 Microcoleus sp. C2D2
GGTAAAATCATTAAAACCATCGGCGATGCCGTCATGGCTTCCTTTATCAGCAACGAACAAGCAATTATGGCGGCAGTCGGTGCTGTGACCAGTTTCAGAGAGTACAATTTAAATCGCCCACAATCCGAGTGGATTCAAGTCAGAATTGGCCTTCACCGAGGTACGGCTTTGCTCGTAAATCTTAATAATTCGATCGACTATTTTGGTTCCACAGTCAACAAAGCCGCCCGCATTCAAAATCTTTCTAAAAGTGACGAAGTTTCGTTTTCCGAAGATGTTTACAGGGACCAAGGATTTTTAACAGCATTACAAGCTGCGGGAGTGTCCGAAATTCACAAACGTGTGGAAGATTTAAAGGGAATACAAGGCGCCCAAGTGGCTTATACTGCTAGAATTAATACGGAATCTGTAATCGCGCTCTCTGGTACACTGGTCGCTCAAAGAAACTAATTAAGCAGATATACCTAGTGATTGCCACCCTCTTGTTGCGATCGCCACAACAGCAGATAGAGTTCTTCGATCGCGCTCAGCTCATGGCTCCAAGAGTGTAGCTCACCCTTAAGGGAGTTGCGTTATGATGGCAACTTAACCGACGCTCAAAATAGTCGGAAGTAATCAGTCGCACACTTGCCAGATAGGTATGCTGCTAAATAACTGAAGTCCAGGACTTCGCACGATGACTTCTCATAAATTATCTCCCGAGAATACACCAGAATCGATCGCCCCAGCCACCCTCAACATCGAACAATCAGCAAAAACCGAGGCCCCCTTTCCCATAGTTGGGATTGCCGCCTCCGCAGGAGGGTTGGAAGCATTCACGGAGTTACTGACCCATTTACCGATAGATACGGGTATGGCGTTTGTGCTGATTCAGCATTTAGCCCCCGATCACAAAAGTCTGCTGAGGGAGATTCTCAGCAGAAGCACGCAAATGCCTGTTAGTGAGGTACAAGACGGCATCGCTGTAGAGCCGAATCAAGTCTACGTCATTCCGCCCAATACCAAGATGGTGCTATCTAAAGGCGTGCTGCAACTATCACCCCGCGAGAAGCTTTATGGCAAATATATGCCGGGAGATGCGTTTTTTACGTCATTGGCGATCGATCGCGGACACAAAGCAATTGCCGTAGTATTATCCGGGGGAGACGGAGACGGTTCACTGGGGCTCAAGGCAATCAAAGCAGCCGGAGGCATGACTTTTGCTCAATGTCAAGACACGGCAAAATTCGATAGTATGCCGAATACCGCTGTTGCAACAGGAAATGTCGATTTTGTTCTGCCACCGGAAAAAATTGCCGAGGAACTGGCAAACTACAGTCGCAGTCCCCTTCTCACTGGCCCGCTTCCCCTGACAAAAGTTGAGGAATCGCCCGAACAGCCATCGGCCTTGGCCACTATTTTGGCGCTGCTGAAATCGACCGCAGGCGTTGACTTCAGCCAGTACAAAGCGGCTACCCTGAACCGACGCATCCAGCGACGGATGGTATTGTATAAGCTAGAGAACTTGGATGATTACGCCGAATACCTTCGACACAATTCGGCTGAAGTCAAAGCTTTGTATGAAGAAATCCTGATCCACGTTACCAGTTTCTTCCGTGACAGCGAAGCCTTTCAAAAGTTAAAAAAGCTGGTTTTCCCCACGATTACCCAAAATAAATCCGCACAAGCTCCGATTCGGATTTGGGTGGCGGGATGTTCGACTGGTGAAGAAGTTTATTCCCTCGCCATTTGTTTGTTAGAGTTTTTGGGCGATCGAGTTATCCCGCCGATCCAGATTTTTGCCACGGACATTGGCGAGGCGACGATCGGGAAAGCTCGGTCAGGCGTCTACCTAGAAAACCAGATGGTAGACGTTTCACCAGAGCGACGCAATCGCTTCTTTATTCTACAAGAAGGAGGTAGTTATAAAATTTGCAAGGCCGTCCGCGAACTGTGCGTATTTGCCCGACAAGACTTAGGTAGTGACCCGCCTTTTTCCAATCTCGATTTAGTTAGCTGTCGCAATGTGCTGATTTACTTGGGAGAGTCATTGCAAAAGAAAGTGATGCCGATTTTTCATTACAGCCTTAACCCAACAGGCTTTCTGATGTTAGGTACTTCTGAGAGTCCCGGAAAATTTTCATACTTGTTTAAGTCAGTGGATAGAAAGTATAAAATTTATGCAAAAAAGTTGACTGCGACTCGTCCCACTTTTTCCTTTACGGCGAGCTCCTATCCCGTCGCTAAAACTGTTCAAAAACAGGAAATGAATGAAGAAAATTTAATAAATAGCTTCGACTTACAGCGAGAAACTGAGCAACGGATTTTGAATCGTTATGCCCCAGCCAGTGTGCTTGTCAACGAGGATATGAAAATCTTGCAAGTGCGGGGAGACATCGATCCTTACTTTAGAGTGGCAGCCGGAACGCCGGACTTAAACTTGCTGACAATGGCAAGGGCAGGCTTGCTTGTTGAGCTTCGCACCGCGATCGATCGGGCACAAACGCAGAACCTGACAGTTAGGAAAGAAAGGGTAGTGGTTGAATCGGGCGGACGATCGACTATCGTCAATATTGAGGTGATGCCGTTTCAGCCGCAAGCGTTCACAGCACGCTATTTTTTGCTGCTACTTGAAGAGGTTTTACCCCAGGCGATCGACTTGGGCACCGTCACTTCTGCAAGCTGCGAGCCAGGTGATTTAGCTTCGGAAAATGAGTGCCTGAGGCAGGCACTTGCCACCGCTAACCAAGAAAAAACTACGGCTAAAGTGCACCTGCAATCGCTGATCCAGGAGCAGGAAAATCTCAACCAAGACCTCAAAATTGCCAACGAAGAAATCCTATCGAGCAACGAAGAGTTGCAAAGCACCAACGAGGAACTAGAAACTGCCAAAGAAGAGATTCAAGCCACTAACGAGGAACTCACCACCACTAACGAGGAACTTCGCAGTCGAAATAGTGAACAAAGCCTGGTCAATAACGATCTGACAAATTTGCTTGCCAGTATCAATATCCCTATCTTAATGCTGACAAACGATTTACAGATTCGACGGTTTACGCCAACGGCACAGCAACTTTTTAGTCTGATTCCCACAGATGTTGGACGACCTTTTAGGGACATCCGAGCGGCTCTTGACGTTCCCGACTTGGAACAGATAATTTTGGAGGTGATTGATACTCTCCAGACGCAAGAACAAGAAGTTCAAACTTTATCGGGATATTGGTACAACCTCCGCATTCGTCCTTACCGTACAACGGAAAACCAGATTGACGGTGTGGTAATGGTTTTGATTGATATTGACGCTCTTAAACGCAGTGCCGCCACCTTGGAAGATGCCCGAAACTACGCTGAAACCATCGTGGAAACTGTGCAAACGCCTTTAGTCGCGCTAGATGCTAATTTCCGAGTGAATAAAGCAAATCGATCGTTCTATGAAACGTTTCAGGTTTCATCCTCAGAAACAGCAAAATCTTCGCTGTTTGAGCTAGGCAACGGGCAGTGGAATATCCCCCAATTGCGATGGATATTGGAAGATATTCTGGTTAGTGATGTTCAGCTTCAAAACTTTGAGTTGGAACACCTGTTTGATAATATCGGGCAGAAAACTATGGTGCTTAATGCTTGTAAACTTGAACGAGAAGATCGAGCTTTAATGATTCTGTTGTCGATCGAGGATATCACAGAGCGCAAGCAGTTTGAGACGCTACGATCGCAGTTATTGCAGCACGAACAGTTGGCCCGCCAACAAGCAGAAACCGCCAACCGTGCTAAAGATGAATTTCTCGCGAATCTCTCCCACGAGCTCCGCAATCCCCTGACTCCGATCCTGGCCTGGTCACAACTGCTGCGCTCTGGCAAGCTTAAGGAAGCAGACGCTATTCGCGCTATAGAGGTGATCGAGCGCTCCGCGAGGGCGCAATCTCAGTTAATCGAAGATATTCTCGATATTTCTCGGATTACGAGCGGCAAGCTCGCTTTTGATACCAGTTCGATCGATCTGCGGTTAGTGGTGGAAGCTGCGCTGGAGGGGGTTCAATTATCAGCAGAAGCAAAAAACATTCAAATTGTTTCGCATTTGATTGCTACAACTGTTTTAGGCGATATCAATCGCTTGCAGCAAGTTGTGTGGAATCTTTTATCTAATGCGATTAAGTTTACTCCGGCCGGGGGACGAGTGGAAATCATGCTTTCGGCGATCGACGATCGCGCTCAACTTCAAATCAGCGACACGGGAAAAGGCATTGGGGCAGAATTCTTGCCGTATATTTTCGATCGTTTCCATCAAGGCGATGCCAGCACCACTAAGGCTAATCAAGGGCTGGGATTGGGTTTGTCCATCGTGCGTCATCTGGTTCAATTGCACGGGGGAACGGTGCAAGCGGATAGTCCCGGTGAGGGACAAGGAACTACAATGACTCTGAGATTGCCGTTGAGAGCCTCGCCTCAAAATTTGACACCGGCGATCGATTTAGAGCCAACTTTTTTGGTAGAGCCTTTAAATGCCTCAAGAAGCGATTGTGTCCCCTCTCTCGAAGGCTTGCACATCTTAGTTGTGGACGATCTGCTCGATACCCGGGAGATCGTAGCATTTGTGCTCGAAAGCTACGGGGCTGAGGTTTTGACGGTTGCATCTGCCAGAAGTGCGATCGCTGCTTTGACTGAGAATCCCGGCAGATATGACGTGCTAATCTCTGATATCGGAATGCCAGAGGAAGATGGGTATTTCTTAATTCGAGAAGTGCGAACCCTTGCTGCAGAAGCCGGAGGAGAAATCCCAGCCGTCGCGCTGACTGCTTATGCGAGCGATAAAGAACGGCAAAGGGCGATCGAAGCTGGTTTTCAAACTCATATTGCTAAGCCGCTAAAGCCTATTCAACTAGGATTAATTATTGCCAATCTAGCAGGACGATTTTAATTTATTTTGAGCTAAAGCAATCCTAAATCAGTTTCAATAACTGGTTAACTTCCAAGCTCTGCCTGGGAACCGATGTCCAGAGGCTCTGCCTCGGCTGCGACAATGGAGGCAGAGCCTCCGAATATGCGTTACCAGGCAGAGCCTGGTAACGAGTATAATCATTTAGGATTGCTATAAAGGGATTTTAAAGGTTGAAGGTCCAGAAACAGAAGAGATACAAGAAATTAAACTCAAGCAGTTGGCAGGCAGCGATTTTGACAAAACAAATCTGACCGTGCGTCAGGGAAAAGTTAAGATAGAATTAACTAATACCGATCGCAATTTGTCCGGGCTGATTTTGCATACAGAGGAATTGCCCCAGGAATTGACATTAGAACAACTGCCCCTGCGGCTGTCAGGAATCCAACTGCTTCATCACCCGGATTATAAGCGTTTGTTCGGCGATCGAGTAATATCGGAAAGAGAGCGAGTCAAGATTCGGGCGATTACTATTAGACCTCTTGCAAAAATAACTAGGACGGGCAAGATGCCCATCCCACAAGAAAAAATAACTCTTGTGGGATGGGCATCTTG
>NZ_JAUBTO010000274.1:0-5406 GCF_036702495.1 Microcoleus sp. C2D2
CCTTGACTCGCACAGCGAACATCCCGTCGCTCCAGGTCGTACCATGTTTGGCGCGGGGCTTCCCGCGACTAAGCTAAGCGCTCACGGGGTCAAGTTGACTGGCCGAGTGTTGGAGCAGTTGAGTGTAAAGTTGACTGAGTTGGGAGGCGATACGGTCCCAACTGAAATAGGTTTCGACGCGCTGGCGGGCTCTGTGTCCGAGTTGCAGGCGCCATAGTGAGTCACCTAACAAGCGATCGATCGCATCGGCAAAGACTGCTTCATTTTTTGGCGGCGCGAGCAAACCTGTTTCTTGCGGCACTACAGTATATTTGAGCCCTCCCACGTCGGAGGCGATTACGGGCGTGCCGCAGGCCATCGCTTCCAGGGCCACTAAACCCAAGGGTTCGTAATGGCTGGGAACGACGCACACATCGGCGGCGGCGTAGTAGGCGGGGAGAATGTCTCGGCTCAAGCCGCCCGGAAAACTGGTAATGTCGCTCAGGCCGAGTTCTTCAACGATGCTGCCGATACGATCGCGCTCTTTGCCGTCGCTTTCCCCCGGACGCCACCCGCCGCCAATTATGAGTTTTAAATCGGCTTTGGGCACCGCCGACAGACTGACGGCGCGGACTAAGGTTTCGATGCCCGATCGGGGGTCGAAACTGCCGGCGTACAACACGACTTTGGTTTCGGGGGCTATTCCCAACTCGCGGCGGGCGGTCCAGCGGGCGATCGAGCCGAACCGTTCAATGTCGGTACCGCAGGAAATGATGTCAATATTGCCTTTTGAGGAAACCACAGACATCATGTGTTCTTTTTCTTGGGGACTGGTAGCCACGACGCGATCGGCTGTTTCCAGAAGTGTTTTTTCTACTTGCAGCCTGGTTTTGGCAATCGTCGGAATTGTCGAAACCGACTTGTATTTAACTGCTGCCAAAGAATGGTAAGTGTGAACTTGCAGCAGGGGTTGCGATTTTTTCAACTCCATTCCCACCCAAGAAGACAGCCAGTAATTTGTGTGAACTAAGCGATATTCAAAACCTGACTCTAACTGAAACTTCTGAAATTCTTGAACAAAGATTGGTAAATATCCATAAAGTTCGTCGCGAGGAATAAATTCTTGCGGCCCTGCTACTAGCCGAATTGTCCGGCAATGGGGACTGTGCTGTACAATGCTTGCTTGTTGCCGATCGGATGAGCGGGTGAACATATCAACTTGCCACCCCTGTTTAGCCAGAGCTTCCCCTACTTGACGCACGTAAACATTTTGCCCGCCCGCTTCTTCTTTGCCAATTTCCACAGAGGGATCGCCGTCTACGGAGATCAGAGCGATGCGTTTTTTAGTTAAGGAAATCATGATTTTTTACCAAAAATTACAAATATTTCAGAAGAAGATTTAAAGTGTAATTTTGGCTGCGGCGCCGGGACTCGCATCTTCTAGCTCATTTTTATTAAAGTCAAAATACGGGATCGATCAATCATCCTTCAGGGATAAGTTGTAGGTAAAAATAGAAAGACAACTTCCTTCTGCTGACAGAGACGTGCAGCAGCTCAAACTCTAGATAATCTAAATATAAATGAACGAGGGTGAAGGGAATAATTTTCCGTATTCTGCCCGGTGTCAAACTCGCACCTCCTAGCAATATCTAACTCGAGCCTGCTTTCAGCTTGCTGCTATAGATGCGAGGTCAGCCGAAGCTAGAATTTTACCCCTCTGGATAAATAAGTAGGGCTATTGATAAAGCAGAAGTCGGTCGTCCCGAAGACCGAATATTATAGGGCTAGCGAAAAAAAAAACCAAAATTATTGCATTCAAAATTTTTCTTTCCTTCCGCCTTTCCCCTTCTGCCTTTTTCCCTATTCCTTCTGGCTTATTCCTTCTGGCTTCTGGCTTCTTCTGTCAAACTCCGGAGTGCGAGTTTAACCTCAAATTTCCCGTTTGTCTAATGTTAAGACTTCTTCCGCTGTTTGCGTGGGGAGGATTCCCCGTTTTCGCTGTTGAGGATATTCTTTTGCGAACCTGGCATCCGGGATCCGTATCGGTTAGTCCAAACTTGGGTAAACTCGGCACCTAAGAAGAGAATTTGAGCGGAATAATTAATCCAAAGCAGGATAATCACGAAGGAGCCCGCAGCACCGTAGGTAGAGGCTATACCGCTACCTCCGAGGTAAATTCCAATTAGGGATTTGCCGATCGTAAACAGCACTGAGGTGATGGCGGCGCCGATCCAAACATCATTCCAGGCAAGATGGACATCGGGCAAGAGTTTGTAAATTAAGGCAAAAAGCAGTGTAACTACGCCAAAGGAGAGAGCAAAGTCCACAATCTGCCAAATGTTGATTGGTAATTGCAGCAAGCCGTTCAACCAATAGCTGACGGCGGCTAAAATGGCGCTAATGACTAAAGATACTAGCAGTAGAAAGCCTATGCCTAAAATCATTGCAAAAGACAATATGCGGTCTTGCAGGAATCCCCAGATGCCTCGTCCGGGGGGCGGTGAAACATTCCAAATAGTATTGAGGGCTTCTTTGAGATTAGTAAACACGTTGGAAGCACCCCACAAAAGTGTAGCGATGCCGACTATAGTAGCAATCATTCCCGACTTGGGTTCGGAGGCTTTTAGGATGAGTTCTTGGACGGTTTCGGCGCCTTCTTTGCCGATTAAACTTTGGAGTTGGGCGACGATTTGACCTTGGGCTGCGTCTGCACCAAAGACTAAACCGGCGATCGCAATTACGATAATTAGCAGCGGGGCGAGGGAGAAGACTGTGTAATAGGCTAGGGCGGCGGCTAGGGTTGGCGCTTTATCTTCTTGCCATTCAGTAAAAGTTTGTTTGAGCAGCGATATGACTGTTTTTAAATTCACGGCTTTGGGTTTCCTTATACTTAGCGTTAGCGTTCACCAAGGGATTTTAAGAGGTTAGGAGCTTTTTAGCGTCGGCCACAAGATAGATTTATCGATTAGCAAATTCGGAAAATTACTTTTATGTCAGATTCCAACACAATTGTTAACAGCACCGATGTAAACTTGTCCAAAAAAGCAATGTCTTGGGCAAAATTGAGCGCATTAGTAGCGGTGGTCAATTTCTTGCTGCTGGTTTTCCATTTCAGTTACCTTCAGCTGCGCCCTGTTTATCAGAACTTTTTTCCGGGTTTAGTTAAAATTTATGACCCGATTAAAGGTATTGATTCGAGTTTGCCAAATCCCGAATATTTGAAAAGCGCTGACCAGTTTTGGCGAATTGATACGTTTTTTATCGGTTTTTTTGCGGCGGAATTTTTGATTAAAAGTCTGTTCCATACCCGCCGCAAACCGGGGGTAACTTGGTTTGATTTTGTGCTGAGGCGCTGGTACGAGGTGTTTCTGGTGCTCCCGATTTGGCAGGGGTGGCGGATTCTGCCGGTATTGGTGCGGCTGCACAAGTCGGGTTTGCTGAATCTCGATCGGGTAGTTGCTCAAGTTACCTACGAACCGGTGGCTTATTTAGCCGATACGATGTCGGAATACATGATGGTGCGGTTTATCAATCAAGCTAAAAGTTCGATCGAACAGGGCGATGCGGCGCAGGTACTGCTGGCGCAGCAGCAGCCGTACCTTCATGTCAATCAGGAAAATACGATCGAACAAATTACCAAGCGGATTTTGGATCTGACAATTTACAAAGTTTTGCCGCAGGTGCAACCGGATTTGGAAGAATTGCTGCACCACAATTTGGAAACAACAATCAAACAGTCGGATTTTTATCAAATCCTGCAAAATTTCTCTCCGATTAACATTTTGCCGACGGAGATGACGGAACAGCTAGCGAATTATTTGGCTAAAACTGCTGTTGATGTGGTATCTACTACTTATGAAGACGATAAAGGTAGAAAAATTCTCGATAATTTCAGCCAAGAATTTAATCAAAGTTTGCGGCGGGAATTGCAAGATGAGAAAACTCTCGGGGAATTGCAGTCGCTGCTGTCGGATTTGTTGGAAGAAGTGAAGTTGAATTATATTCAAGGCGGGTTGAAGTCCGATCCGGTGGAGACTTTTACGGAAATTAACTCGCTCCGGGAGGTAAGGGAGAGTTGATACAGCAATGAGTTCGGGCTTTGTGAATTAGATTCTTTCTTTTTACTCACATCTTGCACCCTTGTCAAGAACAGGCAAGATGCCTGTTCCACCATAAAATTCATCTCTTGTGGAACAGGCATCTTGCCTGTTCCTAAACAAATAATTGAGAATGGTGCCATATTTCAGTTAAAACGAACCGCGAAGACGCGAAGGGCGCGAAGGAAGAGAGGAGAAAGAGTTTACAAGTTCTACGGGTAAGGTGCGCATTGCGCACCTAGGAATTGGGGTAGTGCGGATATCCGAAATGTCGGGCGTTTAACCTCTCTGAATCGCAAGCTAAAATAAAAGAATTAACCTTAAACCTCTATCCTATTAAATATCAATCTTGAACAACATTACCTGCCTAGAAATAGAAGTCGCTCAAACAATGCTGAGATTAGCAATGTTGCTGGGCTTAACACTTTTAATCGCCTTTTTTGTGGCGTCTGAACTAGCATTAGTATCAGCGGATCGCCATCAAATCCGCCAACTTGCTCAGTTGGACGATCGCCGAACCGCTAAAACCGCTGAACTCGTCCACCAAGCTCAGAACAACATACCGCATTACCTGTCTGTGACTCAAACTGGCACAACAGCAGGGAGTTTGCTGTTGGGTTGGTTGGGTGAGGGAGCGACTGTACACTGGATCGAACCGTGGATCGACAAATTGCCGATCGGTCATTTGTCGGCCGTGCTGACTGCTCATTCGATCGCCGTTCCCGCAGCTTTTATCTTTGTAACTTACGTAGAAATAGTTTTAGGAGAACTAATCCCCAAAGTATTAGCAACCCACGCTCCAGAACGCACCGCTTTGCTGTTGATGCCGGCCCTCGAACTCTGCTCAAAATTACTGTGGCCGCTGCTAGCAATTCTCAACGGTACCGTGCGGCTGCTGACCGGTTGGATTACCAGTAAAGAGTCTCAACCGCTGCTGCCACTTTCCGAGGTAACTTTCGTTCAAAAAGATGCTCATTCGGTACTAATTTCTGGCAATTGGGAAGTGACAGCAGTTAACGAAAAACTCGGGTTAAACCTGCCGACTAACCAAGCTTACCAAACAATCGCCGGATTCGCGATCCACAATTTAGGTAAAATGCCAAATCAAGGCGATCGGCTAGTGTGGGGCGAGTTGGAAATAGAAGCAGCAAATGTAGTAGAAGGCAGTTTAGAAACCGTGCTTCTGCGTCAGGTAACTCGCCCCTTATTTGAGACTCAGCAGCCAGAACTCGTGTTGAATTAAATTACTGCGGGTCATTACTCACAAGTTAAGCTAAAAGCACTATTGTCAATGAGTAAAATTACTCATCTTTTACCTGTTGACCCAATT
>NZ_JAUBTO010000275.1:0-5300 GCF_036702495.1 Microcoleus sp. C2D2
AATTGGGTCAACAGGTAAAAGATGAGTAATTTTACTCATTGACAATAGTGCTTTTAGCTTAACTTGTGAGTAATGAGGGGGAGATGGTTTGCAAGGACTCGCGGTCTACTTTCTCAGGGGAGGCTGCGAGTCTTCGTTTGCTTCGATATTGCCAACGGTGTAAATGTCAAGACCCAAATTATCGGCATTATTGTACAAATCGGCTATTTCTTCAGGAAGTAATTCTTCGACTAAAGGCGGATAATTAAGATACTCTCCGCATTCACTCCATCCCAGTTCATACCAACCAGATAATGCCATTGCAGCCTGTACGATTTCTTCTTTTTCCGTTGCCGGGTTGACCGAAATCCACATTACTTTTAATCTCTCAAACTGTTGATTTGACCAACTACTGTAATTGCTACAGCATCCGCTACCCCTTCATCTCTTAGCTGTAATGCAGCAGCCTGTAAAGCTTCCTGGGGGCGGGTTCCAACAACGTTAAAGGTTCGAGTTGTGTTGCATTCCCGCTGCACTTTTACTTTAAAAAAAGCCATTATTCAGCCCCTCCTAACTTCATTGCTCGCAGTTGCGCCAGAACTTCAGCTTGTCCTTTTTGCTCGGCTTGAAATACTGCGAGAGCTCGTGCAGCCCCACGGTTTTGTGCTGCGTTGATTTCGGCAGTGTCTAAGTCAGAATCACGCTGTTGCGCTGCCTTATTTTCGGTTGCAATTTGCGCTAAAAGCTGCATCACGTTTTGGTTAAGAGAGACAGAATTAGAAGTTGCAGTTTGATTGAGTTCTGCAATCCGTCTGTCAAGTGCTGGAGTGTATTCACTGATTGTTAATGCTCCACTGGGTGCAGGAGAGGTGGTTGGGGTAGCTTCTACCAGCTTGCGGAGTTCACTGAGTTTGCCAGCATTTAATAATTTGCAAGCTTTGAGGGCAAGCTCGGAGTATTGGGTCGCTCTGGCAGCGCCCCGGCGCAAGGTTTGGATATCCAGTCCGTAGATGCTGACGAGCTTAGAAATCGATTGTTGCAGTCCTGCTTTGCTAACTCGCAGCAGCCCTTGAATTTGCACCGCAGAGTACCAAATCTCATCATTTTCTGGCTCAGGATTATCGATTGGCTCAACTTCAACGTCAATTACAGCAAGGCTTTCGGGTTCCATAGTTCAACCTACTTAAAAAACGATTTATATCGATATAAACGATTTATATCGATACTTGTGTTATGCTAGCACAAGTACGCTACATATCAAGCGGTGACATACTTAAATTAAAAAAACAATAACGGCGATAAGGTATAGAAGGTGACGTAACAAACTTTCTAGACATTCTTATGCCTTCGGATAAACCACGAGTAACCCTATATTTGGATCCACAAGAGATGGAAGTCCTGGCGACTTGGGCGGCTCAAGAGTTCTTGACCGTACCCCAATTAACACGGGTAGTTGTGAAGCGAGCTATAGCAGAATATCTAAAACAGCATCCTCTTGAGTCTGTCGCAGATGCTCCCAAGGCTGATGCCCAAATCAAAGCAACCGCAGCCAAAGCTAAAACTAAGCAGACTCGGGGGAAAACCAAATAATTTTTAACTAGCGATTTAATCGATGCTCACCCCCAAACAGCCCCGGAGTAGCCGTTTAGTTCTCAACGCCTGGACTTGTGATAATATTCTCTGAAAGAAGCGCAACCGGGTGCGTTTTTCAGTTTGTCCAGTATTGTCGAGTGATGTGGTGGACAAGTTAAATTAAAGGGCGATCGCGTCCGTTGACATCTGGTTTTGGCTCACATCATCTTTTATCCCGATCGGCGATCGCATCCAACTCAGCAGCCGACAGAACCTTGGGTTCCATCCCGTACAAATCATTCAAAATAGTCTTAACATTAGGAAACTGAAAATACTCTGTTAGCTTGCCAATGCGATAATTAAAAGCTTTGTAGCGATGTTTGAAGTATAGCTCCACATTCCCCCGGTGTTCCCAAAGTCCCAGCAAACTGACGCCAGCATCCGAGTAATGTGCTCTCACATCCCGCTGCACTTCGGCGATGCGTTCCTCGATCGATCGGGTTGTCACCCCAATTTTATAGAACGTTTGACCATCCGTTTTGACCTCAACAAAGTAGAGCGAATTCACCAGAATCCGACGAAGCTGTGCCCGATAAATTAGCAAATCAGCCCACCGTTCATCCAAACAAGATAACCCCGCAGCTTCAGCAATCTCTACAGAGCCTTCCAATGAAGCCAGCTCCGACAGCAGCAAAGGTTCTTGGACTTTGTTGAACAGCGCCAGGGGAAGCGCACCCATTGGGATTTTCCCCAAGTCGGTAAAGTGATAAGTGCGATCGCCCTCTGATTCCAGCAATCTCTTCAACTGCCATCGAAAGTTTACCAAGTCTTTGGGAATGCCGTAATCCTGTGCGCCGTACTCTTTCCATAGCACCTTCAACTGTTCCAATTCCTCACCTTTTAACTGAATGTTGAAGCTGTCGTAAAGGGGCAACGAGGGAAATGCTTTGGTTTTAATTCGCTGCGAGACTGGTTTACAAGTTTCCCCGGTGTGGGCGAAGTGATGTTCTTTCACCGAACCCTTTTTTGCAGTGAGGGAGCCTCCGCAGTAGAGGCAAGTTAGCTGAGTTTTTCCGCGCACAACCTCATCAATGCTCGCCAGTTTACCGCTGGGAGCAACACCAAATTTAAGCCACATTGTCAACAATTCTCCTTTAAGCAGGTTTGTAGATGTACCCGCTCCACATGACCAACGATTCTAACAAATCCAGGGGTTAAGGCTTCTGCCGGGAAAGAAAGCGATTGGCACTCGGTACTCTTGATGCGTGACTTTCATCCTTGCATCCCAAATCTAAAATCTAAAATTGTGATCGTCACCCATACGGTGATAATCGCGATCGAGTGTCGATCGAACACAGCGAAAAACGTCTTTAAAGACGCTTTTGACAGAGTGCTCATTGTCTAGTTAAAGCGAGTTAAGCAGCTAATAAATAGTCTATACTGTAAAGGGTTTACAGTATAGTAACTATATGCAAATTTCGTCATATCAAGAAAAAATCATCGACTGGGTAAAGGCTGGAACAGGGAATGCCTGCTGCAATGCTGTAGCTGGTAGCGGAAAGTCAACAACTCTTAGGCTTGCTGCGATCGCATTGCAAGAAGCTGGTATCAAGCCATCACAAATCAAGATTTGCGTTTTCGGCAAAGCTAATTCTCTTGATTTGATTGCCAAGTTTGGCATCAAATGGAAAGAATCAATTTCCACATTACACAGTGCTGGATGGACTTTAGTTAAGAAGCACTTATCAATTAGTAACTCTTATGATGTAGAAGTTTCAGGTAATAAGTACAAAAAAATAGCCGAAGAATTAGGACTAATAGGAAAACGAGGAAGTTATGGATCGCTACAGCTTGACGATGCCATTGAAAAGAATGAAGATTTTATACAATTAATAGATTTAGTACGCCTAACAAATTCTGAACCAATAGCAGAAACTATTGAGGAAATTTGCGAGCATTTTGAGATGGCTGATATCTATGAATTCTCGATAGTTGCAGATGCGATCGCCCAATGTTTAAATATTGGCGAAAATCAAGCCATGAGAAAAACTGGATTTGATTTTACAGATCAAATCTGGTTACCTATAAAATGGAAGCTAAACCAGTGTCGATGGTTTAAACCCTATCGCTTCGTACTCGTTGATGAGTGTCAAGACCTCAATGCCTCTCAACTTGAACTAGCGATCGCCCTTGCTGGAAATGATGGTCGCTTGCTATTCGTTGGCGATCCACGTCAGGCGATCATGGGTTTTGCTGGCGCTGATTGTAATAGTTATCAAAACATCCTTGAGAGAACTAGAGCAATAGAACTACCACTCTCAATTTGTTACCGTTGCCCCAATAGTCACATTGAGTTAGTCAAGAAAAATTTTCCAGAAATTCCCATGATTGCGAGAGCTAATGCAATTGAGGGAAAAATTGAGGTAATTGCAGAGGGGGACTTGTGGAGCGACAAACCTTGCAGATTAACCACTGGTGACATGGTGCTCTGTCGCAAAACAGCACCTTTGGTAAAGCTCTGCATCAGATTAATTGCCAGAGGAATTGCTGCCACAGTAAAGGGTAGAGCAATCGGGGAATTAATCAAAGGCGATCTTAAAGAAATTGCCAAAATGCCAGGATTCCGTTACCCCAACTTCAACGATGCTGTAAGCGCTTACAGAACCGCAAAAAAGGAGCGGTATGAAGGACTGGATAATGAAGAGCAGTTGTGCGAGGCACTTAAAGACAAATTAGAGGCGCTGACAGAAATCTATAAATCACAACCTCAAGCCACTTGTATCACGCATTTAGAAAGCTACATCGATAGTTTATTTAGTGATGAAGCTTCCCCTATTACGCTAAGTACCTGTCATCGTGCAAAAGGACTTGAAGCTGATCGCATTTTCATAATTAGACCTAATGATTTACCTATGGTGTGGGGCAATCAGCAGGACTGGCAGTTAGAGCAGGAAAATAACTTGCTGTATGTTGCCCTGACTCGCAGCAGATCAGAGCTGTATGTAGTAGGTAATGCAAGCTGGCTACAAGAGGCAGAGCCAGAACCAGAACTAGAACTAGAAACAAAAGAGGAAACTGTAAACCATTTACAGCAACCTAACAATAAGGAGAAGTTGAAGAATTGGCTCGAAGGTTTACATGAAAGAGTACGCGCTACTCTTCTCTCTCCAGAGTGGCAAAGCAAGAGCGACCGGGCAATCGCCGATTTCTGCGGTGTAAGCCCACCCACTGTTAGCAAGCACCGTAGGCACTTACAAGAAGAAGGGCTTTTGCCAGAAATTCAGGAGAGAGTTGGTAAAAATGGCCGCACACTCAACACTGGAAATATTGGCACGAAAGCCAACCATAAGGAGAAAATTCTCCAAATTGCCAGTGAGATGGATATGGACGAAATAAAGGAAATTATTGAACTACTAGAGGCAATGCTTTGGTAAAAACGCACCAAGTTGCGCTTCTGGCGGAGAATAATCACAACTTGTCCAGTGATGCGGTGGACAAGTTAGAATTGTCCAGTGGACAAATCTAAAAATTGAAACATGACAAAAATTGAATGGGTAAATGCCAGTCAAACATTACTAAAAATTGATAATCAAATTATCAATTTAGCTGCTCTGACTCAGATTATTCTTAATGAATATTTAGACGACGATGAAGTGCCACACGTAACTTTTTACGTATCCGCTCAATAAATCGGGGTAACAGCAAAAAAAGAAGGTTCACAATCTAGGCACAGCATGGTAGAATATGAC
>NZ_JAUBTO010000276.1:0-5279 GCF_036702495.1 Microcoleus sp. C2D2
AACCGTTGCCGTTCTTGAGAACTGTTCGCTAGTCTCACAGCGATCGTACTTTTTGACCTGCTTAGTCTAAACTCCAATGGTCTCACTTCTGATAAAATTTTTTGACGTCAGGCTTTTTCTATACTTTCAAAAGTTTTTAGCTCTGTTGGGTCTGTATTTCTGTAAAGAATGGATGCTGCCCCTTCTAAGTATGCTTTTAGCTGCTGTCGATCTGAGGGTGTCATTTTTTACCTTATCCTTTTTTGAGATGTTTACTGCTTTTTTTATTTTAGCCTTTTTTTAGAGATTGGTAAAAGTGAGATGCACCCTATTGGAGCCACTCCTAAATAACTAATAACTAATAACTAATGACTGATAACTCCTCTTATAAAATACCCCTTTTCTGTCACTAAGCGGCAGAATAAAATAAGAATTAACTCTCATTCATCAAGTAAGAGAAGGGATTTGGGTAAAAATTCATTAACGCTCTTAATCGAACCAAGCCTGTAGATAATTGTGGAATCGGCAAAACTTTTAGCCACTGTTTTATCAAGTTAAAGCTAATTAAAGGTTGTAGTATTAATCTCAAATTGTTTAGATGGCTCTGACAACTATTTTTTTCATCAAGCGTCTTGATGTTGCTCAAAGCGGTGGAGAAGTGAAAAGTTTTTTGCGGATGAAGTGCTGGGTGATGAAGTCGGGGAGTTAACGGCTGTATTAGACCTAGGGCGTCGGTTCAGTACCCAGACTTGACAGAACCAGACAACTATGATATGTGAAGTAAGAACCCGGTTAAACTTTAACAAGTTTTGAGAAGAAACCTTATGCGTCCTCCTCTATGGACTCCTCCTGTGGAACTATCAGCCTCAGAAGAGGTGATTATCAAGCGTATCAAAAGAGCCAAACTATTTACATTTCTCAGGCTCAATCGTCTCGATATACAGCGGTTCCCGCTGTAATGCGGTACAATAAATAATGGAATATCATTTTGTCGTTAAAGCCAATGAAAGCATATTCGCTCGATCTCCGAGAAAGGATAGTGACAGCACATTTGACAGAAAAGATGTCAATTAGGAAAGTAGCTATCAGGTTTGCTGGAGCGTAAAAGTCTCGTCCAAAAATAGGCACTAGCAACAACAAACCGAGGGAAGTATACAGCCGAAACAGAGAGGAAAACCACAATTCAGTCATCTGACCAATGCGGAAGCAGAAGTCAAAGCACTGGTGGCAGCTCATCCTGATGCTACTTTAATAGAGTTGTGTGAATTATTTGCACATAAAACCGGAAATTGGGTGAGTCGGACGGCAATGTGTCGCTGTTTGCACAAACTCTCACTAAATCGTAAAAAAAAACATGGTACAGTAGCCAAGCTGCAACAGAAAGAGTCCAAAATTTAAGAGTGGAATATTGGGAAAAGATCCAGAATATCGAGCCAAAAAACCTAGTATTTTTGGATGAGACTGGTATTATACTGGGTGCGACGATAACTCATGCCTGTTCACAGTCAGGGACAAGAGTATCCGAACTAAAACCCTTTTATCGAGGAGCAAAAGTGACAGCCATTGGCGCAATTAGTATTAACGAAGTGCTGGCATTAATGATAATCAATGATTCAATGGATGGAGCTGCATTTGCCGTATTTATCGCTGAGTTTTTATGTCCTAAATTCTGGCTAGGAGCAGTAGTAGTGATGGATAATTTACCGGCTCATAAACTAGCATCAATTGTGCCAATGATTGAAGCTGTAGGTGCTACTGTTATTTGTTTGTCACCCTACTCTCCCGATTTTAATCCCATTGAGCTTTGGTGGTCACAACTCAAATCTTTTTTGCGGAGATTTGCTCCAACTACCACATCCATGATTGATACAATAATTGCAGTTGCCCTTAACTTAATGAATCCTAAACATTTAAGAAACTGGGAAACCTAATTGCTGTTATTGTACCTCATAACAGCGGAAAGTGCTGTATTTAATGATGAGTTCCAAGAAGAACTCGCTACAATTTTCAAAGACAGTACAGTTGGGTATAGTCCAGTACCCCCAGCACAACTTGCTTTGGCGACTATTCTTCAAGCGTACCTAGGAATTTCTGATGATGAATTGATTGAAGAAATGCTGATGGATCAACGCTGGCAGTTAGTTTTGGATTGTTTGGAGTGCGAAAAAACTCCATTCTGTAAAGCCACCTTGGTGAAATTCAGAAAGGCTTTAATTAAACAGGAACTTGACCAGCGTTTAATTGACCGGACTGTAGAAATCGCTAAAGAAAAAGGTGGATTTGGCTCATCTCAACTAAGAGTGGCAGGAGATTCCTCTCCGTTATGGGGAACAGCTAAAGTAGAAGATACCTATAACCTATTGGGTCATGCTCTTCGTAAGGCCGTGAGTGTGATAGCAGTCCAGCAGGGGAGGGGGCTGGCAGAAATTGCCCATGAATTAGGTACTTCAATTGTTAGTAGTTCCCGCTTAAAAACTGCATTAGACTTAAACTGGGACGACCCAAGAGAGCGTCAAAACGCGCTTTCAATTATCCTAAACAGCTTAAATTCCGTAGAGGAATGGATGCAATCCCAGTCTGAGTCTGATGAATTTGAAGTGGCACAATCGACTCTAGTTGTTGCCCGAGTCATTGAATCTCAAAATGTAACCTTAGACTCTCAAGGAGTTCCTATTCTCAGTAAAGGGGTGGCCAAAGACAGGCGCATTTCTATTGAAGACCCCGATATGCGACATGGAAGGAAAAGCAGCTCTCAGAAAATAAATGGATATAAACGCCACGTTCTCAAAGATTTAGATATGGGCGTAATTCGGGCTGTGGCTTTGACGAAAGCGAATACTCCCGAATCTGCTGCTACAGTTGACATTTCCAGAGACTTAAAATTCTCACATACTCAGCTATCTGAATTACATATTGACCGCGCTTACTTATCTAGTCACTGGGTCACCGAGCGCTCGGAAAACTTAAAGATATTTTGTAAGGCGTGGTCGGTCAGAAATTTTGACTGTTTTGATAAAAAGGCTTTTGTTTTTGATTGGGAACATAATTTAATTAGCTGCCCCAATCAAGTAAGTATCCCCTTTGAACCGGGAAAAGTTGTTCACTTTCCTCAGCATGAATGTGCCATTTGTCCAAAGAGAGAAAGTTGCACGAACAGTCAAAAAGGACGGAGTGTATCGATTCATCCTAATGAATTGTTAATGCAAGAGCTACGTACACGTCAATCCACTGCTATTGGTCGCGCTCAACTCAGACAACGCACTACAGTTGAACACGCTCTGGCTCATATTGGTCATTGGCAGGGGAACCGTGCCCGTTATATTGGACTGCGTAAAAATCTCTTCGATCTGCGTGCGCCGAGTGGCTGTTGTCCATAACCTTCATGTCATTGCTCGAATGGATCAGGTTCTGCTCTCCTGAACTCGGTGCAGAGTAGAGCTTATTGACAAGCTAACTACATACACTCTGCTTTTTTGTCAACTCTTTTTACTGAACCGACGCTCTAGTATAGAGGCCGATCATCAGGTAAGCACTACAAAGGATTTCCCACCATTTTTCAATCAGTGAATATTGCGTTACTCGCAGGGTAAGAGCATCTCAATCACGCTTGACAAAAGGACTCAGAAGAATCTAATATATTGTCAGCCAAACAAGAACGGATAATTTGAATCAAATAATCATTATCCATAGCTGCTCTTTTCATTTTTTGTCGAAGACTACGTTTGTAAGTCGGTTCACGATTGAGGGCATTGAGCGCGAGCCGTCCTGCGACAGCTAAATTCTGGGGACTGTGGAAAGAGCTTTTCCGGCAAGCATCTTCAGCAAAGGTACAATCTAAAGTCCAATGAGCCTCATTTTCAATCCCCCAATGTTTTCGGATAGCTCGACCTAAAAGTTGAGCATCACTATCTAAAGAAGTTAGATAAAATTGCACTTCCCGAGTAGTTTTATTCCAAAGATGACGGACTCGAACCACCATGACCACACTTTTAAGTCCCGCCCATAATCGGGGTTGGTAAAGCTCACTGATAACTGTAATTGGCACCGACCAAACTTGACGGATTTCTCTACGATGATGACCGGATTCAATCCGTTGGTCATAACTAACATCAAGCCCAGAAAACTGATGCGCCGAGTGCTTGTTCAAACCATTCTCTAACCTGAGCATATAAAGTTGGATGATTAGCTTTAAGTGAGAGAACATAATGCCCTTTCTTGTCAATAATCTTTTGAGCAATCTCAGTTTGAGTCCCCATCGCATCAATAGTAATGATACAATCAGTAATGTCTAGCAACTCTAATAAGGCCGGAATCGCCGTAATCTCATTGGATTTATCATCCACTTTCATCTGTGCCAAAACTAGACGTTGTTCAGCCGACCAAGCAGTAATAACATGAAGTGCCGATTTCCCTTGATTACGGTCATAAGAACCTCTAATTGTCTTACCATCAATGGGAATAATTGCTCCTCCTGTCCGAGTCACGAGAGTTTCTACCCATCGGAAAAAGCAGCGATTTAAAGTTTCTGGATCTATAAACTCAAATACTCTCCGAAAAGTGTCGTCGGAAGGGATACCATAAGGTAATACCAAAAATTCTTCTCACCACTTTTTTTTACTAATGCCATAATTCTCGATGTCTTCCCACCCTTGCGCTCCGGCAATTATAGCCAAAATTGCGACCGTCAAAATATCTGTAAGTAGATGTTTCTTAGTTCTCTCAACTCTCGGGTCTTTAAGGTCGGCAAAATGCTGGACTAAGCTCTGTTGAATAGCTTGAATTTCTCCTACTTCTTGGAGTTGGGGGTGAGAAGGAAAACTTTTTTTCCCCGAGGCAGATTTAATCTCAAAACCCTGAGACATAAAGTATCTTCCTAAAGATTTTATTATGGGGCATAGTTGCCCGATTGTATCATGTCGGGTGGATTACTTTTAATAAAAATCCCTGAAATTATTGGTAATAAGGGAGCGTTATCATGGGC
Organism: Microcoleus sp. C2D2; assembly: GCF_036702495.1. NCBI lineage: Bacteria > Bacillati > Cyanobacteriota > Cyanophyceae > Oscillatoriales > Microcoleaceae > Microcoleus > Microcoleus sp. C2D2. Next base: position 4,961 of record NZ_JAUBTO010000276.1, read on the forward strand.
GAGCGCGACTGGGCTTAATATCACTCATTTGAGTCATTGTCAAGTACAATTTATACCAAATTAGATGAGCTTACCCTGGCGTTACTCGTCCATCGGCCCATCCTAATTCCCTCTTACTTTGTCGAAAACCCTATTCAATCCCAGTCCTATTTCCCGATAAATTCCCAACTTCTTTTGCTAAGACTCCCGGAAGCGAGTGTCATCACATACCAGGTGGAATTTTCGGGAAGGGTCTCTATATCCCTTGTGATTTCCCAGTAACGCACTGCTCTTTTTTTTCCATAAATAATTTCTCTTTTCTAGCGGACTTCTCGGCTCC
>NZ_JAUBTO010000277.1:0-5201 GCF_036702495.1 Microcoleus sp. C2D2
TTCACGAGCCTTTAATGGCTGTGAGCCGTGTTATTTCGTGGTTTTATCCACTGATTCGACGGCAACGAATCGCACACCTCAAGAAAATAGAGCGAATTCACCAGAATCCGACGAAGCTGCGCTCGATAAATCAGCAAATCAGCCCGCCGTTCTTCTAAGCAGGATAACCCCGCAGCTTCGGCAATCTCTACAGAGCCTTCTAACTTCATCAACTCCGACAACAGCAGCGGTTCTTGGACTTGGTTGAACAACGCCAGGGGAAGCGCGCCCACTGGGATTTTACCCAAGTCGGTAAACTGATAAGTGCGATTGCCCTCTGATTCCAGCAATCCTTTCCACTGCCACCGCTCGTTTACCAAGTCTTTGGGAATGGCGTAATCCTTTGCGCCGTACTCTTGCCACAGCACCTTCAATTGTTCCAATTCCTCACCCTTGAGCTGAATGTTGAAATTGTCGTAGAGAGGCAGCGAGGGAAATGCTTTGGTTTTAATCCGCTGCGATACTGGGAAGCAAGTTTCCTCAGTGTGCGCGAAGTGATGTTCTTTCACCGAACCCTTTTTCGCTGTGAGGGAGCCTCCGCAGTAGAGACAAGCGAGGTTAGTTTTTCCGCGCACAACTTCATCAATGCTCGTCAGTTCGCCACTGGGAGCAACACCAAATTTTAGCCACATATGTATAAAAATTCTCTTCAAAGCAGGGTTTGAAAATGCACCCGCTTTTATTGACCAAAATTAATGGGATTCAAGCCCCGTCTTTCTAGGACGGCTTTTTCTTGATTTTCAAATTCCTAATTAACTCTCTTTGAACATCAGACTTAGTTCTGCCAACCGCCACACAATATTTTTCAAGTATCTCTAATTCAAAGTCTTCGAGCCTAAAATCTCATCGTTTTTTCATGGTTTTGTACGGATATATGGTGTACAATACTAGCATGAAATCACGCTACCAGTACCGAATTTATCCATCCGAGCAACAACGCAAAGACCTGGCAAGGGTATGAGGTTGTGTGAGAGTCGTATGGAACGACGCTCTGGCACTGTGTAAGAAATCGGATAAACTACCTAGCAATGAAGATTTGCAAAAAATATGCATTACTCAAGCCAAAAAGACCCAAGAGCGTGAGTAGTTGAGCGCGGTTTCTAATATCCCATTCTGGGGGGGTAACAACCAGCCTGAAACCCATACTTTGTAAGGATTGAGCCAATCCGCTGCTCAAAAAAGATAGGCAGCATAATTGTTAGACGCTTGCCTATCTCAAAAATAATGATACCAACATTCTACCTCATTCATTTAAAAAAACAACTAAGTTCAGCTCAATTTAAACTGATTGAAATCTTGCTACCCTTGATACAATCAGAAAAACAAGTGAGATTAGAACGGCTTTCCCGGGTATTTCCCTATCCAATTACAACAGAAAGTCGGCGTAGAAAACTACAAAGGTTTCTCGATTTGCCAAACTTAACTATTTCATTAATTTGGTTCCCATTAATTACTTATTGGTTGACAACTTATTGTCGTGTTGGTAGTCGTTTATCAATCGCAATTGACCGCAGCCAATGGGGGCGCATTAATCTTTTTATGGTTAGCCTAATCTGGGAAAAAAGAGCAATTCCATTATACTGGTCGCTGTTGCCAAAATTAGGAAACAGTAACTTGGAATCACAAATTACAAATTTAGAGCAAATTTTACCATTGTTTTCAGAATATAAAGTTATCGTTTTAGGAAACCGTGAATTTTGTGATGTTGATTTAGGGAACTGGCTTAAGTCAAAGGGTGTGTCGTTTTGCTTGAGACTCAAAAAGAATCATTGTATCGAAACGGAACATTTAGTTTGGCAACGGTTAGATCGATCAGGAATAGTACCAGGAACCTCTTTATATTTTCAAGGTAAAAGAGTGAGAAAAACTCAGCCTGCTACTGGATTTGATGTTGCTTGTAAGTGTCAAAGAAACTACGGGGCATGGAAGGTTGATGAAGCGTGGTTTATACTCACAGATTTAGGGTCATTGTCGGCAGCTATCGATGCTTACAAGCAACGGATGGGCATTGAAGAAATGTTTCGAGATTGTAAAACAGGAGGCTACGATCTGGAAGGAACTAGCTTAAAAGGAGACCGACTTATTAACATGATTCTGCTCATGACACTTGCGTACAGTTCAGCAATATTTCAAGGCACTGAATTGAAGAAAAAGCAGTTGCAAAAATATGTATCTTGTCGCAAAGAACCAAATAAAAAATATCGCAGACGGAGTACATTTGGTGTTGGATTAGATGGAGAAAAGTGGGTTAATTATCTAGAACAATATTCTGAGGAGGTGGAACAGTTAATGAAGTTAACTCCTTCTAAACGCCGCTTTTATCAACAAGGTATGCGGGCTGTAACCCTTATACAGTCTATCTCGTAGACCTCTTTGTCACCCCCCCAGATATCCCATTATAGCAATCTATTGCTGATTTAGGTGTAGCTTGGAACAACTTCTTCGCATCCATTCAGGAAAAAAAAAGGCAAAAAGGTTCACGGGGTGACAACGCCGTCAAAACGTCCGTATCATCAGGGACATAGCCCTCAAACCCCTCTGAAAAAATGGTAGCTTGTTCCGTCTTATTGCCATTAATTCCTCAATCATTTTTTCACAACATTCTCTGACTATTACCCAAGAATGACCATACAATCCCATCCAAAAACTACTATGTCGGCGTATAGTTCGCTTCGCTTCTTTGAGGCAGCCCACATATTTGTGAATACCGAGCTTTTGAATTTCTTTTCCTTGTAAAGTGGCGCAACTGTACGCTAAAGCTATCAATAAAATTAAAGTTTTCAAGCGCTCAGTAGAAGCGTGAGTTTTTTCAAGATTATACCCTCCTGTTTTACAATCAGAGAACATAGCTTCGATCCCACTCCGACATTTAAATGTGGCGACAGCTTCTTTCAGAGTTCCTGAATTTGTGAGCAGATACCAACCTTCGTCTTCCCCATGACCTCTATATCGACGCTGCCAATAACCTGCAATATCAAATAAGCCAAACCCTTTTTGCTTGGTGACTTGAACATCCTTTAAATAAAAGCTAGTACCGGGCATTAAACCTAAATTACTTAACCGTTTAAAATTTTATCCTTCTTCAATATATCGCCCCTTTTGTATTTTCAAAACAAACCTTACATTCTTTTCGTTTAACCATTTTGCAAGTTTGACGCTACCAAATTCGCGGTCTCCTATTAGCACTAATTTATCTTTGTTTAGTATCGGAAAAATAGGTATAATTAATTTTTTTTTCTCTCGGATATTACTGCACCCTTTTTGGGTAAAATTTGCCAGTACAATGGTAAAGCTCTTTGCTGCCAAATTAGGCAGATGAAAAATATATTTCGGTCACGCCACTGCGTCCTATCAATAGCAAGTATCAATTCTTTCTGTTTGTTGAATTGAGTCCAAAAGAAGTATTTAATCAGAGGGAACCACAGTTTTTCAATTTTGAGAGGAGGTAATTTCAAAAATCTTTGAATGGCGCGTCTTCTACTCTCAAATGTGATTGCGCACAGAGCATGACTGTTGCCAGGGATTCAATGCTTACTTGTTTATGTGCTTGCAGCAGAAAAACTAAAATTTGCAGAGTTAAGTATTCCGCTTGTTTTAGTTGTATGAGGAAACAATTTTGGTAAAATAGAGGTAACATTGTATATAGATGGGGTTGCTTATAAAAATTGACCCCATCTTTTTTTATCATAAATCGGTCTAACCTTTGTTAGCTATGGGTCAAGACGGGGTTGTCACCCCCTGAAGCAAAAAGGTTAATCCCCCTAAATTTAAGAAGCGGACAAACAGACAGTCAGCCCGTTTCCGAAAAGGGGGATTTAGCATCAAAGCTGCCAAGGTTTTCTTAGCCAAAATTGGGTGTATTAAGACTAAGTGGTCGCGACCTCTGCCGTCTGAATCAAGTTCAGTCACCGTTATTAAAGACACCGCAGGGCGTTACTTCCTTAGTTTTGTTGTTGAGGTGCAGCCCCAAACCAAGCTAGCTTCTAACCCAGCAGTGGGTATTGATTTGGGCATAAAAATTTTGGCGGCGCTCAGCACGGGAGAGCGAGTGGCAAGCCCCAGCTACTCAAAGTTAGACCGTAAAATTCGACGCTCTCAACGTAAGTTATCAGGACGCTCTAAAATATCAAAGCGGCGTGAACGGATGCGATTGAAGGTGGCGAAACTCAAAGCACAACTACGAGATATCCGCAAGGACTTTCTGCATAAACTATCGACTAAGGTGATAAACGAGAACCAAGTTATCGCCCTAGAAGATTTAAACGTCTCCGGACTCCTGAAAAACCGCAAATTATCAAGAGCAATCAGCTCCGCTGGATGGCGGGAATTCAGAACAATGTGTGAGTCTAAGTCGGAGAAATTTGGACGTGAGTTTGTTGTCATCAGCTTCCGGGGAACCAACCAGCCAAGTTTGTTCGGATTGTGGTTACCGCTGGGGCAAGTTAGACCTTTCGGTGAGAGAAATTGTCTGTATGAATTGCGGCACTCTTCACGACAGAGACGACAACGCCTCAAAAAATATAGAACAAGTCGGGGTAGGGCATATCCACAACTCAAAATGGGCAGTCCGGGAGTGTAAGACCTCAATTGAGGCAGTTCCCGATGAACTGTCAACCCGTCTAAAGTACGAACATTTAACTCTGTTCGACTGGTAGGGAATCACCGCGCCTTCAGGCCGGTGAGGATGTCAATATCTCGATCGCTCATTGTATCACTCTAGCAGTTTTCTGTTGCAGCTTCACCTTTTTACCAGCGAAGAGAAAAATTGGTGCAGCAAGGTTTTAACTTTCCGGTAGAATAGGGTGAGGGAAAGCAGTTCGTCCTCGCGTTGCTCGCTTGCTTTACTCTTCTGTCGCAATAAGCTTTGGCTGCTGCTAGTGCTGACGATTGCTTCGGAGTTCGCGGATTTCCTGTATTCTCCGAAGGACAAAAAGGATTATGGGAGCGGCCATCAAAATTTCCCGGCAATCTGTAATCATTGATAATCGCCCAGAAGTAAGAAGAGCCAACTCCACCGGGCGCAAACTGACTGAAACAATAAATTTCAATCGACTGGTCTTTGTAGGTTTCTTCGTAAACCAGGCTCATATAGCGATCGCAAATCATTCATAAATCGATCGAGGGTTCGATCGAGCAGTAGTTTCATGAGAATGTTGGCTCAA
>NZ_JAUBTO010000278.1:0-5197 GCF_036702495.1 Microcoleus sp. C2D2
CTTTATATTCTACCATGCTGTGCCTAGATTGTGAACCTTCTTTTTTGCTGTTACCCCGATTTATTGAGCGGATACATAAAATTTACCATCCTAAACTAGGATGGATGCGTTTTCACAATTCGCGTCCAATCCCTCATGGTTTTACAATAAAGGCTGTCGCTGTTAGAAAACGTCAAGATGGTTGGTATATTTCTCTCAGAATAGAAGACAAAAATGTACCGGACTACATTGCTAAACCTCTAAGTGAAGTAGTCAAAGTAATTGGATGTGATTTTGGAATCACTAAGTTAGTTCATTTGTCTGATGGATCTCAGATTCAAAATCCCAAATTTTCAACGTCTAAAAAAGTTAGACGTATTTTAAAAATCAGACAGCGAAGGGTTAACCGTAAAGTCAAAGGTAGTAAAAATCGCAAAAAAGCTGCGAAAATAGTAGGACTGTTACACCAAAGAATTAGTAACAAACGTGAGACTCACCAGTGGAAGACAGCGAATAAAATTGTATCTCGTAAAATTGATGCTATCGCTTTAGAAGATTTAAACATCTCTGGGATGTTGCGACGGTGCAAGGTAAAAGTTGATGAGAAGACAGGAAGATTTCTTAAAAACGGACAATCTAGGAAAAAAAGTTTAAACCGTTCGATTTCTGATGCAAGTTGGGGTAAGTTAATTTTAAAAATCGAGTATCTCGCTGTGAAGCAAGGAAAGATTGTGATTAAAGTTAATCCTAAACACTCCAGCCAAGAATGCAGGAATTGTGGTCATATTGACAAATTAAATAGAAACGGCGAAAAGTTCATTTGTACCAAATGTGGTTACCATGAACACGCCGATATTGGGGCTGCAAAAACTATCAGAGATCGAGCTTTAGAAATAGTACGTGGGGACTCCGCGAAACTTGGTGCTAGTCACCTAAACGCCCAAAAGATATCATCACGCTCAAAGAGCAAACGTGGTGAGTTTGGGAACCCTAGCAATAGGGATATTAAGGCTGCAATGTCTTAAGAATCCCCGTGTCTTTAGACCGGGGAGTGTCAACTTAAAATGCGCCACTTGAAAGACTTGCCGACCTTTTTCGTTTCACCGAGGTTCATCGAAACCATTTGGTTGAAGACCGCAGCCGTAAAGTCGGTGTTCGACATCTGGCGCAGTTTAGCTCCTGCAACGAGTTCGCGACAGTTGCGGTATGCTTCGCGGGTGCTGATCCAACCTTCAGCAACCGTGTCCCGCAACTCTTCTGATTTCTGAATCAGTTTCTGGATGACCGGGACTGTATCGTCCTCATCTTGCTGCTGCCCTTTGTAAAGCACTTCAGCTTGGTTGATGTAGAAGTAGCTGGTGACGATCGCCTTTTGAATGATGTCGGCCCCAATCGAGGTAGGAATTTCAATCTCAAAAGGCTTGTCGGAACGTTCCCCGCCTGAGAGCTTCCACTCTTCTTTCAACTGCAAGTAAGTTTTGAGAGTGCCGTCCGGGTTTTTTAACTTGCAGATTTCGTGCAAGCAGTGCAGGATGAGGGCAATCCGCAGGCAGTACCCGCTCCACTTGGACATGGCTAGCTGGAAGCCTTCATTCAGTTCAGCTTCTTCGCGCTCGACCATCGGGTTGAAAAAGTGCTGTTCGTAGTAGTCGGCTGCGGAGTCGCTGAGGTGGTAAGTGATCGGAAAACCCTGGTAAACAGTGCGGTTCGTTTCATCTCTGAGCACTTCGCCTGTCTCCTCATTTTGAACGGGACGATAGTGCATTTTGAGGACGGAAAGTTTGTGGTAGATGTCTTTGAGAAAGGCGTCAATGTCGGGGTAGGGCAGTCGCGTCCGCCGCCGTTTGGGCATCTGGGCCAAGCAGATTACCCACCGGGCCATCCAGCCGCTGGAAATTTTGCGGGGCGTCATCTCTTCGTCAAGCGTCTTGCGCTGGATGGTGCCGGTGATGGGGACGCACGACCTCTCCACCTCGACTCGACGATCGCGGTCAATGAGGATGACTTTGGGACCGCCGCCGTTGTTGAGGGTGAGGTAAAAGGCTTCGTCGTCCCCCTTGCCAGCCCGATATTTGTTGAGGGCTTTGAAGAAGCCGTCGATTTCGTCGCGGTGGACGAGGAAGCCGCGCGGATTTTCGTTGATGGTGCGGATCAGGGCTTCTACGGTGATGTGTTCGACCCAATACTCGCGAGGAACGGGTGGGGGCGGGAGTTCTTCTGGCGGGCTGTCAGAGTCTCGATTTTGCTGGGTGGCTTTTTGTGCTTCTTTGTAGCTTTTGAGGGCAATGCAGTATTCGCTGTTGGCATCCTGCTGCAAGAGCCGGATGGGGTTGACCATAACTTCTTGAGTTTGACTTTTAAGCTTCCCCGACCGGGCGGTGCTGATTGTCCACAGCACGCAGGACTTTTGTCTGAATCCAGGCCAAGCAACAATTTCAGCGGCCGTGCCGATCGCGCAGCCGAAGGTTGACCAACCTACTGTCATCAGGTGTTCGGCGCTGGTGGGCATTGCAGCAGCGATTTGTGCCAGGATGCAGGCAATTTCAAGCGGTAAAATTTGGTGCAAGTCGAGACTCTGCTTGCGCTTGCTAACTAAATCTTCAATAAGGGTTTTTTCGCTTTCGACTTCTGCGAACTGCCATTCTTGCAGTCGGGTTAAAACGATTTGTTCGACGTATTTGGGGTCGAGTTCCAAAGCTTGAGCGATTTGGGCGCACTCGGATCTTCGTTCTGACAGGGGAATGTTGCCCCGTTCCAGGAGCCGATCGATATATTTGAGGAGCAGGTTTTCTTTCTGTTTGCTGTCAGAATCCGGCGGGTAAAAATTATCTGTAACCTCACCGTTGTTTGGCGGGATGCTCTCTGGCGCATCTGCTTGTAACTTTTGAGAATTGAGCTGCTGCTGGCTCGCGGTCGGTGATGCCCTGGGGCGCTTGTCGATACCCCATTCTCCTAAAATCCTGTCTTTAATGTGAGGGGGGCATGAAGCCTGGAAGGTTTCTCGATCCAGCCGGTAAATCTTTTTCCAGCAATTTTCAGAGTCTCCGCTGTGATATTCGGCGGCGGTTTGGCAAGCGGAGGGGCTAATGGTTTTGAGGATGCGCTGCCATTTGTAGGGATCTCGGCTGCTGTCTTCCATTTGCCCCCAGGCGTACTCGGCTAAGATTTCAGTGGTGCCGGAGTAGGAGATACTGTAGCGGTGGCAGAACTCTTCCCAGCCGTAACATTCGGAGGCGAGAGCGGTCAGGGCGTCGGAGCGATCGCCTGTTTTGGCACCACCTGTCAAAATTTCAAGGGTGCGGGGGGAGATGAGGTCTTCTAGGCGAATTGCGCCGGGGACGTAACTTCCTACAGAACGGGGCGAGGTGTTGGCAGGAACAGACGGGTGCTGTTGCCGTGTTGGGTAAATACCAACATCTTCCGGTTTGGCAACTGTAGGCGGATATGCAACAAAATACTCCCAGCGGTATGGGATGCCGTTCGCGCCGACAGTAGGGGGCAGCAGGGTGTGACCGCCGTTTCGGGCAAGCAGTTCGCCCATTCGGGACCTGTCTCGATCTAGGCTGAAGGCTGTCCAATCTGGTTCTTCTGTGAAGGCGAGAATGACTCGGTATCCGCCCGAAGGGGTGCGAAATCGAGGGGCGACATTCAGGAGGGGGTAGTCGTTGAACCACTGTTCAAGGCGCGCCTCAAAAGCTTGTGGCGAGGAGAAGACTTTTTCTTTACGATCTAGATCGACAAAGGCGATGTAGTGGCCCTGTGTATTAGGTCCGCCGCCGAGAGTGCCGATGCCAGTGGTGCGGGCGAACCACTTCGCTAAGTTTGCCTGAGTTGGCAATTGCTTTTGATAGGGTTTCCAACTGACTTTGACTGCTTTTCCTTTCTGGTTTATCCAAGCAGGCGCTTTGCCTCCGGGAACGTTGCAGTCCCTTTCGCATTCCTTGGGACATTCCGGCAGCGCAGGTCTGCCCAAGCAATTGTGGAGCCAGTCGATTGTCTGGGCGATCGTCTGGGGAGCCTGATTAATGTCGCTCATCGGTGCACCTCCAAGCGATATGAGAGGAATTGGGCGATGCCTGTTTTGACATCTTCCAAGTCCCTGCGAGGGTTACCGAGAAGTTTTTGCTAAAAATTTGGCAATCTGTGTTGGCAAACCTCCTAATTTTGCTAAAGTTAAATAGCATCCAATTTTGCCTCCCCAGCCAAAAAGCTTTATGCAGCTGTGGATGCAGGTCAGTCTTCATCAAAAACCTCCATTTTGACCCCAATCATTTACCAATAGTAAATCTAGATTCACCCACAGTGAATTAAGGTGACAAATCTTAATGCTAATTTATGAAGCCTTCCACAATACTTTGAAACGTTATGACATCAGTGGCAAAGCCCTAGCTCGAGTTGCTGGGGTCAGCGAGAGTCTTGTGTCGCAGTTTAGGCACGGCAAGAAGGGTGTAACTGACGAGATGCTCGACAACCTGTTGCAGGCGATGCAGAAGATTGCTCCGGGAGCACGCAAACATTTTTGTTCGCTGGTAGCTGGGGAGCTGGTGGAAGGAGCGGGTGTGGAGAATGCAATTAAGGAGATTTCTGCTGAGGATATTCCTGAATTGTTGATGGCGATCGCGCGTTGCTGGAAATCAGTTGACCATCCATCAATTTATGCAACAAGTGCGTTGATGGAGTTCCATCGCTAAAATGGTAGCACTCTAAGATAATAGATGTAGCGCCAAATTTTTAATAATTTTATACCTGCAAAATTCATATTTAATGAAAATTAATATTTAGTGTGATATGGAATTAATTTAACTACTTAATTTACCCAAATATAGCAACAAAAAGTAGTTATTTATCAACTACAACTACCATTTCTTCACTAGATTTGTTCCTAATTGATACTTATTTGTTATTGAGGTCTCTGGTGGTAGGCCTAATTGTTTGCGAAAATCTGAGTCCTACTTAGCGAGTTACCAATTTTTAGCAGTCGCATCCGCTAGCCTTGCACCTCACATTCCCGATCCATAGCCAATGCACGCTCTGTCAGAACCGGAATTGTTGCATGAATTGCATCGTCTCAACGGTATCCCTAAAGAAGTTCTATAAAATTACGAAATGATGCAACTACTGATTCCTATTGTGCGGGCAGAGTAAGGATTCAGGTAAAAAATAGTTCCGCAGAGAGCCCAAAAATATGGTAATGTAGTCAGATGAGCGAAAAGCCAGA
>NZ_JAUBTO010000279.1:0-5179 GCF_036702495.1 Microcoleus sp. C2D2
GCCCATCCCACAAGAAAAAATAATTCTTGTGGGATGGGAATCTTGCCCGACCTAATTATTTTTGCAAGAGGTCTATTGAGATCGATCGATCGACAGGAATGTTTTACTCTCGCTGTGCGGGTAAGTCGATCGACTCGCTCGCAAATTGGTCGAACACAATCAAAATTTAAGATTAGCACCGCGATCGCCCCCGATCGAGTAAAATCACAGCACTTGCCCGCCGATGACTTAATCTGCTAAAACTAACAAAGTTTGATAATTTCTGAGAAATAACATACATGGTTGCTACATCCGTCAAGATTAAACACGAAGTCAAAGACTTGTCCCTTGCCCCGTTGGGAAAGCAACGCATCGAGTGGGCCGGCCGGGAAATGCCAGTTTTGCGGCAAATTCAAGAACGCTTCGCTAAAGAAAAGCCATTCGCTGGCATTCGCTTGGCTGCTTGCTGCCACGTAACCACAGAAACCGCTCATTTGGCCATCGCCATCAAACTCGGCGGTGGGGACGCCGTACTGATCGCCAGCAACCCCTTGAGCACTCAAGATGACGTAGCGGCTTGCTTAGTTGAAGACTACGGCATTTCCGTCTTCGCCCTCAAAGGAGAAGACGCCGCTACCTACGAACGTCACGTCTACACAGCCCTAGACCACCGCCCCAATATTATCATCGACGACGGCAGCGACGTGGTAGCGGCCCTGATCCAGCACCGCCCGAACCAAATTTCCGACTTAATCGGAACTACCGAAGAAACTACCACAGGCATCGTGCGCCTGCGGGCAATGTTGAAAGACGGCGTGCTGACTTTCCCCGCAATGAACGTCAACGACGCCGACACCAAGCACTTTTTCGACAACCGCTACGGCACCGGTCAATCTACCCTAGACGGCATTATCCGCGCTACCAATATTTTGTTAGCCGGTAAAAATATTGTGGTTGCAGGTTACGGTTGGTGCGGCAAAGGCACGGCACTGCGCGCCCGCGGCATGGGCGCTAACGTAATTGTCACCGAAATCGATCCGATTCGGGCGATCGAAGCAGTGATGGACGGTTTCCGCGTCATGCCGATGGACGAAGCGGCAACAGTCGGAGATTTATTCATAACCGTTACCGGCAACAAACACGTCATTCGTGCCGAACATTTCGATACCATGAAAGACGGCGCAATTGTTTGCAATTCCGGTCACTTCGACATTGAGATTGACCTTAAATCCCTCGGCGAAAAAAGCACCGACGTGAAAACAGTCCGGTCTTTCACTCAAGAATATCACCTCAATAATGGCAAGTCGGTTATTGTGTTGGGCGAAGGTCGTTTGATCAACTTGGCAGCAGCCGAAGGACACCCCAGCGCCGTGATGGATATGAGCTTTGCTAACCAAGCTTTAGCCTGCGAATATCTGGTGACGAACAAAGGCAAACTAGAGCCTGGTATTCACTCAATCCCCGTGGAAGTTGACAAAGAAATTGCCCGTCTCAAATTGGAAGCAATGGGTATTTACATTGATACCTTGACTCCCGAACAAATTGAGTACACAAACTCTTGGACTTCGGGCACTTAATCATCGTTTATCGTTCCCGGGATCTCCCTGGGAATATTCTCGTCGATCGTTCCCCGGCATAGCCTGGGAATGAATACCACGAGGCTCTGTTTCCTCTATTCGGAGTCGAGGCAGAGCCTCTAGATATGCCTTCCCCGGCTGTGCCTGGAAGCAAAAATGAGAAAAATACAAAGTACATATTACCTATTGAATCAAAATGGTTGAATGGATAACTAACACAATGCAGTCGATGGGCTATCTCGGAATTGGGCTGTTGATGTTTTTAGAAAATCTTTTCCCGCCCATACCCTCAGAATTGATTATGCCGCTGGCAGGATTCACGGTATTCAAGGGCGGAATGGAGTTTTCACCGGCGATCGCAGCAGGAGTAATCGGTACAGTTCTGGGGGCACTTCCCTGGTACTATGGTGGTAAATTATTGAGCGAAGAACGCTTGAGGAATTTAGCCGACAAATACGGCAAGTGGATCACTGTATCGGGCGCCGATATTGACAAAGCGAATAGATGGTTTAACAGACACGGCAACAAAGCCGTGTTTTTGTGTCGCCTCGTACCGGGAGTTCGCACCCTGATTTCCCTGCCCGCTGGCATCAACAATATGCCTTTAATTCCTTTTTTACTTTACTCAACAGGCGGCACTCTTTTGTGGGTGAGTTTCCTCACTTTTGCCGGATATAAACTAGGGGAAAATTATGGACTTGTAGATGAGTATCTGGGTCCGGTTTCCAAAATAGTTGCGGTGAGTATTGTCATTTGGTTTATTTTGTGGGTGGTCAAAAAGAATATGCAGAAGGAAAAATATCGCAAATAAATAAATGCAAACTTGGTGAAAATAATCTGCGTTGATTCGCGTTCATCTGCGGCGACAATCACCATTTTGACCCCGCCCAGAAACAAATACAAGTTTCCTACAGGAGTCGTGAGCGGCCCCAAGTTTTAGACCAGAGTTCAAGCTCCCAGATGAATCTGTGGAGTAAATCTAAAATCTAAAATCTAAAATCTAAAATCCACTGACTCGCTTCCAGCATCTTCTCAACATTAGGGCTGAAAGAGAGAGAGGCATATTTGATAGAAACTTCTGCTATATTTGCTACTTTTTTCAAGTTACTTTTAAATTTACGATCGCCCAAAAGTCACAGTGACGGCCAGCCGAGCGCCCAAAAATCCCACTTAAATTTATACAAATATTTAGGATTGGTTGAGGTTTAGGCAGATAATCGTGGCAAAATAGGGAACATTGCTATCCGCGCTGTTAAGATATGTACGAAAAAATTGTAGCCCCGACAACTGGTTCTAAAATTACTTTCAAAGATGGTTCGCCGATCGTCCCCGACGACCCAATTATTCCCTTCATTCGCGGTGACGGTACGGGTGTGGACTTGTGGCCAGCATCCCAGAAAGTCATGGATGCTGCGGTAGAAACAGCTTACGGCGGCAAGCGGAAAATTAACTGGTTTAAGATTTATGTAGGCGACGAAGCTTGCGATGTCTACGGTACTTACCAATATTTGCCGCAGGATTCCTTAGACGCCATCAAAGAATACGGAGTCGCCATCAAAGGGCCGCTGACAACCCCAATCGGAGGCGGCATTCGATCGCTCAACGTAGCTTTGCGGCAAATCTTTGACCTTTACGCCTGCGTGCGGCCCTGCAAATATTATGCTGGAACACCATCGCTGCACAAAACTCCTGAACTGCTAGACGTAATTATTTACCGGGAAAATACAGAAGATATTTACCTGGGAATTGAATGGCCCAAAGGCAGCGAAATCGCAAAGAAATTGATTGAATTCCTCAATAATGAGTTAATTCCGGCAACACCAGAACACGCCAAAAAACAAATTCGCCTCGATTCTGGAATAGGAATTAAACCAATTAGCAAAAGCGGTTCTCAACGTTTAGTGCGGCGCGCCCTCGCCCACGCTTTGCGGTTGCCGAAAGACAAGCAGCAAGTGACTTTGGTGCACAAAGGCAACATCATGAAATACACCGAAGGAGCTTTCCGAGATTGGGGTTACGAATTAGCAACCACCGAATATCGCGAACAGTGCGTGACTGAAAGAGAGTCTTGGATTCTCGGCAACAAAGAACAAAATCCCGACATTAGCTTAGAAGATAATGCCCGCCAAATAGACCCGGGATACGATGCTTTGACTCCCGAAAAACAAGCCAAAATTCGTCAAGAAGTCGCCGACGTTTTGTTTGCAATTTGGACCAGTCACGGCAGCGGTCAGTGGAAAGAAAAGATTATGGTCAACGACCGAATTGCTGACAGTATTTTCCAACAAATTCAAACTCGACCGGGCGAATATTCGATTTTGGCGACCATGAATTTGAACGGGGATTATTTGTCCGATGCGGCGGCAGCAATTGTCGGCGGATTGGGCATGGGTCCCGGCGCGAATATTGGTGATGAATGTGCAGTTTTTGAGGCAACTCACGGCACTGCACCGAAACACGCCGGTTTAGATAAAGTCAATCCTGGCTCTTTGATTTTGTCCGGGGTGATGATGTTAGAATACATGGGATGGCAGGAAGCCGCAGATTTGATTAAGAAGGGTTTGGGAGCGGCAATTTCTAACGGTGAAGTTACTTACGATTTGGCGAGGTTGATGGAGCCGCCGGTACCGGAGTTGAAGTGTTCAGAGTTTGCGGAGGCAATTATTAAGCATTTCGCGGATTGAGTTCCTCGGTGCGCCAACAATTGAGTCCTGGAAGCCGATCGAAAAATCATTCCAATCCTGAATCAGCAGTATCTTTAAAAAAACACCGCGCTCTTCTATGTATTGGTACGCTTGCCAAGATAGGGATAGCGGTGTTATAAAGTTCTTGAGTCCCATAGCAATTATCACTCATTCGCGAACAATTAGTTAGGGTAGGAAAGCAAGGGAGTAACCGCAGAGAATTTCTCCTAAACCTATATCCCGAATTATGAAAAATTGTACAGATACTGGAGTTTTTATGAAAAATAAAGAGAAAACTGATACGATGCGGGTTTTGATTCTGGCGGATGTTTGCAATCCTGAGTGGCCTTCTTTACCAGTGGTTGGATATAAATTTGCGCGTGCGATAAGCCATTATGTTAATGCTACGGTTGTTACTCAAATTAGGAATAAACCAAATATCGATCGAGCCGGAATGGGTAACGCTAAAGTAGTTTATATAGATACAGAAAATATTGCTGCTCCCATTCAAAATCTAGCTGATTTACTTACCGGTGGCTCAGAAAAATCCTGGACTATTAGGACAGCGCTGGGTTATTTCAGCTATCTCGCCTTTGAGTGGGAAGTATGGCAGCGCTACAAGCAAGAGTTGCAAAGCGGGCATTTCGATATCGTTCACCGGATTACCCCGATGTCGCCCACGCAGCCAAGTCCTATGGCAGCTTGGAGTCCTATTCCTTTTTTGCTAGGACCTCTCAACGGCGGGCTGCCTTGGCCGAAAGCTTTCACAACTGAGTTGAAGCGGGAACGCGAGTGGTTGAGCTATGTGCGAAATGCTTACAGGTTAGGAATGAGAATTAAATAACTTCCACAAGTTTGTGGGATGGGCGTCCCGCCCGTCCTTTTTGGACGGGCGGGACGCCCATCCCACCAAAACCAATAAAATTGTAAGTTATTTAA
>NZ_JAUBTO010000280.1:0-5140 GCF_036702495.1 Microcoleus sp. C2D2
CCTAATTTTTATATTCTATAGTTAATTTTTATAAAAATTATTAACTTTTTTACATACTAGGTTCGGTAGAGCCAAATTTTGTTTCGTTCAAGTAGTTCTTTATTGTTGAGTTGTTTTTTCATTTCATTTAGATTACTGCTAGTTAATTTTATGTTGCCTCAAATTTGTGACCGTTGTAAGCAGTCTCTTGATTACGATAATGAATCTCTTCGTGATTATTTAGATAGAGAGTATTTTCCTCGTAATATTTGTAAGTCTTGTGACCATCAGATTTTTTTATCTTCAGCTTTGACAACCGAAGATTGTTTGAGAAATCAACCCTCTGGTACTGCTTTGAAAAAATTGCTTGATATTTATTGTGTTGAGGAAAACATTCCTCTTCCTCAGAGATTTGTTCCTAAGAAAATTTTTCGCAAGCCATTTGTTTAATTATGATTAAAGAATTGTTCGCAGTGTCGCTAATCCTGCTAGATGGATTGGGTAGAAGTAGTAGAAGAACTTTTTCTCGATCGCACTTGGCTTTTGGTCTTTGTTTGGGTCATGGTAAGCCAAGATTATTGGGGTAAAAATTGCGAATATCTGAAGCAAGTAACTTGATGTTGCCGCGTAGATGGTATTGGTTACAATCCAGCTAATCCACCATATTCGATCGCCTTTGCCTTTTAAATTAATCATTAATAGCGGACACGCTATTGCATACCACCCGTAGTCCACTCCCCATAATTGAGCTGCTACTAATCCTAGTATCATTATTACGATTTTTTTGTTTGCTTGAGCCTTGTGAATTTGTGTAAATGTTATTACAACTAATGCAAAGCTAATCAATATATTCAAATCTAATTTGTTGAAGAAAATCATGTAGGGAAGTTGAGCGATTATTCCAAATAACAGCAATTTGGTAATTAAAGGTTTACCACTACTGCTTGGTTTTCGCCGTTTCCAGTTTTGAGCTAACACCCATGCAAAAAGCGGAAAACTTAACCGACCGATTATTCGCATTGGTTCGGCTTCTATCATAAAACCTATGTGGTCTATCAACATTAAAATTGCTGCTAACCATTTAATCTGATTTTGGCTCATGCTGCTGATAACCTCATTAATTGATTTATAAATCTTTTAAAGCTTATGTTTCCTTTTGTGGTTATTGTGTAAAATTTTTGCCCTTCTTCCCACGTAAAAATGATTAATCCTTGTTCGTTGAGTTTTTTTAGCCTTGCATGAATTCCTATTCGTGTAGGTGGTTTTTCTACATTCATCGTGCATATTTTTTGATTGATTTCTGTTAATGATAACGATTCCTTTTTAAGGCTCGCTAACACTAAATAATCTATTCTGCTCATACTTTCAGGGTCTAAGTTTACAATTAAATATTACTAATTGTCTATTTCCTAGTCAATGGGTTTACAAAAAGATAAGTGTAAACTCTAATAAACCTTTTCATTAAAAGATAAGTGATTTCCTTCTTGTCGCTGCTTTCAATATTCCCGATGATGAATTTATTGTTCATCTCAGGTCTATTCTTATGGATCTATTCTTGGTTGCTGTACTCAGCGCTTCCCCTCATCCTTATAGTCCCCCGTCTGGTGTCGTGGCTCAGAATTTTTTTCCTTCTGTAGTTGCTCCGACTCCTCCTTATACTCCTCCGGTTTCCGGGGGCGATCCGAATCGGCCGCCAATTAATACCCCGCAGACTTCTCCGACGCGCGATCCTTCGGAAAGTTGGGAACAGAAAATGCTCCGCCGATATGGGAGGAAAGTTGCTTAAGTCATGAGTAAGCAAGAAAACAGAGAGTTACTTACCAAGATTTTCGGCGCTCTGGATGATTCACCCCAAGCTAGACAGCAGGGGATGAAGACAACCAAAGTTCCAGGTTTTCCAGTTTTCTTCTGCTGGGGTCGATGGACTGGTGCTGAAGTTAACGAAGCTGGCAACAATAAAGGGCTTCTTTTCTTACCTTATTTGCAAACAGGGCAAATGCCCTTAAATCGGTACAATGGTTCGACTTCTTTAGAAACTCCTTTGGAGATGGTAACAACTGGAGTCGATAACCCGTACAACATTAAGGTTAGTATCACCCCATCTTTGAACCTTAGCGGGTTAAAAGTTGGTGAGTATTACATTTATTTAGTTGCCCTTTTGCCTGCTGCTGTTGGTGGTGGTGGTAAGCCGACTCCTTATTGGGATGGTTGGCTCAAAAGCTATTCCGTTGAGATTAAAGATCCAACTAATAAAGATTATTTTGGTCTTTTGGATATGACTCGTAAACAGTGGGAAAAAATAAAAGCTGCTGATGATGATTTCCAAGCTTTGCCTTACATTCACACCTCTGATAATGGAGACGTTGCCACAGTACAGCAATGATGATTTGATCACATTGATTACTGATTTCATTTGGGCGAATCTCTTCGTGTTAGCAACACAGTTCTTTTGTCTGGCTCTTATACTTCGCATAGTCAGACTTTTTGTAGATTGAGGGCTTATGAATGCCTGTCGATTTAATGGTTGTTCTTCTTGCCGTTTGGCCGCATTTTCTATTATTCTCTGTTGTCCTCTTTGGTTTCTGGGGAATATTAACAGCTTTTCATTAGCTTCTGGTCGCATAACTGGTGCTGAAGCTGTTGCCAGAATGTCCGCAATTTTGGGGAGTCCTGAAGCATTTGCCGAGAATATGAAACTCAGCACTCAGGACTTTATCAAAGACCATTTCGGAAGTATGGCGGTTGCGTGTGCTTTTGGACTTGCAATGAAAAAAATGGCGTCATGATGATTAATTTAGCTGGTTTTTTTATCGGTTCTCTGCTTGTTGTTCTGGGTTTGATTATCTATTTGGTTGATTTCTTTAAGCCTTTTGTACTTCATTATCGATATAGAAAAATGATGCAACAGCTTAATGATGAGGACTTCTGATGCTGTCGTTTACTCTTTCCCTTGCTCTTTCCATTTTCACTCCTTCGATAGCAGCTTCAAATATTCCTGGTGCTGCTGAGGCAATTAATTTTGTTAATGAGGATGTTAAGGCTGTTGTAGAGTTTGGGATTGATTGGGGAATGAAGGCGGCATTAGCTGCAACATCAACCCATGCGTTTATTGTCCTTGCTAAAAAATTTCTCGATTGACAATGAAGGACTTTTTTAGTTTCGTGCAACAAAATGCTGATAGACTCTGCGATTTACCTAATAAATTTATTGATACTAACATGATTTTGTTAGCTCAATTAATTCTCTGCCTTTCTGTCTATTCAGCTACTCTTT
Organism: Microcoleus sp. C2D2; assembly: GCF_036702495.1. Classification (NCBI taxonomy): domain Bacteria; kingdom Bacillati; phylum Cyanobacteriota; class Cyanophyceae; order Oscillatoriales; family Microcoleaceae; genus Microcoleus; species Microcoleus sp. C2D2. The sequence goes on from NZ_JAUBTO010000280.1 coordinate 3,253, forward strand.
ACCTGCAAAGCGTCGTCGTTAACTCTTGCCTCGCTCCTGTCTATCCTATTCCTTCTAAAAGCAAATGAGGAATTCTTTAACAGTAGTTATAGCTACTGATTGATACCACTCTAGAGGCGGTGGTATTGATGTCTCTAGCCTCTACGCTCCTATTGATTACAACGTCTCGGCTTCCTTTTTGTTCATTAGTCATTCACATTTTCTACTAACATGGCTGCTCAAGTTCTCGACAAAAAAGTTGTTGACACTCCCGCTGATTCCCCTGAGATTTTCTCTATTGGTCAGGCAGATGTTGACGATATCACTCGCGCTTTTTACGATTTTCAATACGCACAAGCTGCGCGTTCTGCTGCTGTTTCGGGTGCCGCCCTAGGTATTGGAGGCGCTGTTCTAACTGCTGGTGGTGCATTTGCAACTACTGGCGGTACTGGTGGCGGTGCAAGTAACGCTGCGGAAGCAGCAGCAGCCTCTATCGCGGCTGGGGTCACAAACGCGATCAACATGATCAAAGCGATCGATGGGATCGGGTTGGCTGCCTTCGGGGTAGCCTTGGCCCCAATGGGATTCATGGTCACACTGCGCGTGCTCAACATGGTTCTATCTCGTGTATAAACCTTTGAGCTAGTCGCAGTGTGACTAATTAGGGCGACTGTTGCTATTAGTAATAGTCGCCTTAAATGTATCTTTTAGTAATTTAAAATTATGTCATTTACTGCAATTTATGGGCTTCCTGGTAAAGGCAAAAGTTTGTTAATGCTTCAGCATGGGCTGAGGATTGCTGAAAAATATCGCCTTCGGTTAGTTACTAACTTTAATCTTGACCCTGCTTGTTTAGCTTATTATTGCAAGCTTAACAATTTTACTTGGTTGTGGGAAAATATACCTAAAGGTATTATTTATTACGTTTCGGCGAATAAAAACTTCGCCCAGTTTCTACAGATTCCAAATTCTGTGATTCTTCTTGATGAGATGGGGCTTTATGCTCCTAGCGCGCAAAGCTGGACTCTTCCCCCAGAAGCGTTTAATGCTGTTGCAAATAATAGAAAGAACTGTCAACATATTGTGTTTGCTGCACAATATCCATCACAGGTGCATTCAGCAGTTCAACAAATTTGTAGCGAGATTTTATATGCTGAAGGGACTACAATTTGGGATGATAAGTTAAGAAATGAAAAATTACTTTTTAAAGATTGCCATTTATTCGGGCCGTCCGAATTCGAGGTTTGGTATCGTGACCCTAAAATCCGTAAAAATCCTGTTAAGGTGTGGGTACTTGCGACCAAACATTGGAAAGGCATAATTTCCGCAATGGATGCCCACACATTCAGAGTTTACAATAGTTTTGGTTTGCTTGAAAGGGAGGATTCAAATGTTAATTTATCTGAGACTTTTGGGTATAAACCTTATTTGGTCGATTCTGTTTCTGGTATTGAAATGTCTGCTGAAGATATGCTTTTAGAGGGACATACTTTAAAAGAAGTTGAAGAAAAACTTGATACTTATTTTAAAGCTGCTACCTTTAAGAAAAAACGTATTTATGAAGCTAGCAATACTTTACCATTTATTGCTTGGAAATTAGAGGGCGATATTGGTTTTCCTGGTCCTCATCCTTTCCAAAAAAAATTTATTCCTCTTTGGAATATGTTACCCGCTGCCAGTTATCAAGGTTTAAAAAAAATAGACTTGAAAATAACTCGCCAGTTTATACTCTGGGATAAGCTTAATACTAAGCTTAAAAATGATTATGTCTTAATGTGGCGTTTGATGTTAGGTTCTTCTCTCTGGGTGTTTAGTCTAATTATTGTCGCTTTTTCATTACTCACAAGTTAAGCTAAAAGCACTATTGTCAATGAGTAAAATTACTCATCTTTTACCTGTTGACCCAATT
>NZ_JAUBTO010000281.1:0-5133 GCF_036702495.1 Microcoleus sp. C2D2
CGCCCGCCACGAGAAACACCCCAAAGTATCCAAATTGTTTTTTTGAGTCCTAATTGTTGCTCGATAACAAGCTTTGCAAGTTCAAGTTTTTCTTCGTGTTCCAGAGGCGAATCAGGAGCAAAAACTGGCGTTTGGTGTGTTCCCGCTAAGATTTCAGCCAACATCGCAGAAAGGCGTTCCGGTCGTGTATTCCTTGTTCCGTCTAGTGTTCCAGGTTCGGGCGATGCTGTTTCTGGAACATCTGCGGGCGTTCCGGCTTGTTCCGTGGTGTCAGGATTTGGAGCAGTCGGAACACTGTTCTGAAGCCTAGCAATAGGGTCTAAGTAGCTACTATCTTGCTTGGTCGGTTGATGATTATTTGGGTCAGAAAGTCTGGGAACTTGCAGAATGAAACGCTTATTTAATGGCATCCCAGGCAGCTTAATTACGGCTTCATACCGTGGCACTGCATCACCAGTTTTGGGGCATTGTTGACCAAGCAATTCGACTTCTAGCAACGCTTCATCACGTAGTTTTGCCATTCCCGCAGCATTAGCCAATCCTGCCATTGTGCGGGTGTGACTCACTATCAAACCGAACATTTTAGCTTTGCGGATATCTGATAAGGCAGACTGGAAAAACTCACCCGCAGCACTGCATCTGCCTGCCCAATTGGTAAATTCATCACAGCACAAAGTCAGTGGTTGAAATGTCGGGTTAGGTTGAGATTCAATGATTTTATAACGTCGCCGGACTTCATTCGCAAACCATTCAAGCTTGGCATCAATGGCAGCGTAATCCATCCCGCCGCCGACAACTTCACACCCAGCCCAAGCGCCATAGGCTGCGTGGGGGTCGCAGATGATAACCTTGTGTCCAGCTTCAAGTCTGCGTTTAACTTCCTGTTCGGCAAAGGTAGTTTTTCCGCTTCCCGGTGCGCCGTAGATGAGTACGCTCGGGTAGTTTGTCAACACGGGCATTTTGGGCCCGGTAGTCTGATCGGGCAGTTCTGGTGTAGTTGCTACTGAATCCACCTTGTCACCAGGATTTGAGATAGATTCAAGTGTCGCCGTGCCTGTTAAAAGTGGCTGCTGGCTTGGGTCAATCCCCAGCGACTCAAGATAGGCTTGCTCTATCTCACCCTCGAACGCTACCTCGTCCGCATCTGCCAGCTTTTTATATCTGTTAGCCAAGGTGCTCATTTGATAAGCACTTTCAGCAGCAAAACCGAACTCATAAGCCTTATTTTGATATTGCTTGATTCGTTGTCGAATTGGCTCCTGTTCCCCTTCCTTGCGGGCGATTAGCATAACCGTCACCATTCCGCCAGTAGCTAATAAAGAAAGGAGAATCTTGACACCACCAAAACCACGCTCAATCCCTTTAAATTCAGCTTTGGGAGGTACAAGCCAAGCCGGACGGGACTCTATTCTGTTGCCAAGCTTAAATTCGATTTGGTCATTGAATGGAAGCGCCACAGCGCCCGCAAAACCTGCAATTCCTAAGCTCAAAAGAGAGGATACAATCAACTGACTCTTATTACTTACTAACATTCAATTTGCTCCAAATTTGTACGCCAACAAAACCGAGTGTTACTACTGTTACTACAAAGCCAAAAATCAACAGTTGAGAGTTTGCCACAATCCACGCTAACCAGGCATCCCAGTTAGCTGATAACAGTGCCGTGCCGACTGCAATTAAGATTAGTTGGCTGCGTAATTTTGCAGAGCCATCGGCGGTCAATGTATGCACTAGCAAGCCCAAGCCAGCAGCTGGGATGAGGATAACAGCAGCCGGAATTAGCGCCGGAATTGCGCGCACGATAAGACTCGCAGACAGACCCGCGCCGAAGTAACTGCCGAATTCGCCCCAGTTTCCTGTTAACAACCAAAACCTTTCAATGTTTGTAATCTCTTGCTTTGCAGGTTGATTTTGATTTTCACTTTCTGAAAAGTTGCAGACATTCAAGTAATCAAATTCTGAAGCGTCAAATTCCGAGATAGTCATGAAAAAAAGGCGGGATTTTACCCGCCCAATAAACTACTATTTACGTCCTGAGAAAAAGTCAAACAAACCACCTAAGAAGCCTTTGTCATTGTTGCTCATAGATGAACTGTTGCCACCGCCAGAACCGCCTGGCACAGCAGGTATGGGGTCAAAGTCTTTGGCGTTGATATAGTTGTTAAACGCCGACCGCTTCGCCTGCATTGCTATTGCTTGCTGAGGTGATGCTTGAATCGCTTTTAAGCTTTGTTGGAAACCATTCTGCTGAATCTGTCCCTTGGCTGTATGGTTCGCTTTAATCAACAATAAGCGCTGGCGGAAATCTGCGTTTTGCAGAGTTTTGGTGCTGGCACCTTGCACTTTCACCAGACCCAATTCGTGCTGCAATTGCTGGCTTAGATTAACGATGTGCTGGTCATGTTTGGCACCAGCAACAATTGCTTTCGAGACGTATTTATCAATCTGTGCTTTGTCAGTTAAACCATTTTCAATGGCTTCTAAAGTTAGCCTTTCAAGTTCGACTTTGTTAGCACGAATTTTTGCATCGTGCCTGTTGTAGGCGGTTCGCAGTTGTTTTTGAAGGTCAAGCACTTTTGCTTGGCGGGCTGCTTCATGCACCATCTCCGGCGTAAGGGGCCCAGAGTGATAATTGAATTCGCGGGCTACGTGTGCAGCGCCAGGTGTTTGAGCGACTCGAAATTGCATATAATGCTCCTAGTACAGTTTTAGTGCTAATCTCCCCTTTTAACGGGGAGATTTTGTGCAAGGGCTCGCAGTCTACTTTTCCAGGGGAAACTGCGAGTCTTTGTCTGTTGATAGCAGAGAAGAATCTTTGGGAAAGTTGACTAACCAAACATTAATATCCCCTCGGTCTTTCAGGTTTGCAAAACTTTTGTCGCCGATGCGTTTAACAACTTTTGCAGGCAGTAAATTCAAAAGTGATTTAAGCATTGTTAGTCCCTCAAGCTGTTAATTTGACCAACTACTGTAATCGCTACAGCATCCGCTACACCTTCATCTCGTAACTGTAATGCAGCAGCCTGCAAGGCTTCCTGGGGGCGGGTTCCCACAACATTAAAGGTTCGAGTTGTATTGCATTCCCGCTGCACTTTCACTTTAAAAAAGCTCATTATTCCGCTCCCAGCTTCATTGATCGCAGTTGCGCCAGAACTTCAGCTTGTGCTTTTTGCTCGGCTTGAAATACTGCCAAAGCTCTAGCAGCGCCCCGGTTTTGTGCAGCATTTATTTCAGCATTGTCCAAGTCAGCATCACGTTGTTGCGCTGCCTTATTTTCAGTTGCGATTTGTTCTAAAAGTTGCCTCACGTTTTGATTCAAAGAGGCGGAATTAGAAGTCGCGCTTTGGTTCAGTTCGGCAATCCGGCGGTCGAGGGCTGGGGTGTACTCACTAATTGTCAGTGCTCCGGCTGGGCTGGCAGAAGGTGCGGCCGATGCGCTTTCTACCAGTTTGCGGAGTTCGCTGAGTTTCTGGGAGTTCAGCAGTTTAATAGCTTTGAGAGCAGTTTCGGAGTATTGGGTGGCTCGTGCAGCGCCCCGGCGTAAGGTTTTGATGTCGAGCCCGTAGATGCTCACGAGCTTGGAAATCGATTGTTGCAGTCCGGCTTTAGACAACCGCAGCAGCCCCTGAATCTGCAAAGCTGAGTACCATTGCTCAGTCTCCTCTAGCTCCTCTGGCTCGACAAAATTATCGATTGGCTCGGACTCAACGTCAATCACAGCAAGATTTTCGGGTTCCATAATTCAACCTGTTCTAAAAACGATACGTATCGATAAAAACGATTTCTATCGATAGGTGATACTATAGCACAATAGCACACTAATGCAACAGCACAGTAGTCATCCAAACAAAAAATGTTTATAGCAATGCGAGAATAAGGAGGAAAACCCCTGAGACTTGGCTTGTGTCTGAAGCTGAAACCCCTGTATTTATTAGGAGCCGCGTCCCGGAATCCGTGAGAGCACGTTTTAAAGCAGCGTGTGCTTTACAGAGCCGGGATATGTCTGAAGTATTGGAAGAGTTGATAATGCAGTGGTTAAAGGAAAATGAACCCATTCTCCCGCCAACCACAACAAATAAAAGGAGGAAGACAAGCACTGAAGAGGCTCTATTTAGGGCTTCTAGGTTCGTTGACGAACCGGACAGAGATAATCTAATCCCATCCGAAGATTTACCCGCAGAAACAAAAAAACCTGCATCCGCAAAAGCAAAACAGGGCAAGGGTTCTGCAAAGTCTAGTTAATTTTTGGGAAATTTGATTTTTGTGACACGAATCTGGTGACACTATACGCAGGGAGACAAGAGGCGAATAATGAAGAAGCCAAACAAACAACATTTAACAGCGCGGATAAACCCAAATCTTTACAGCTTGCTAGAAGGACGGCGAGATATGCAGGGAATCTCTCGTAGCACCCTAATCGAGCGGGCTATCGAATTGTATTTGTCCCTCGACAATTCTGAATCTTGCCAACAAAAAAGCGCTTAATCCTTAAGGCTTAGCGCTTTCTTGCAATTTCTATATTTACCCGAATTCTGTTGCTGATCCGGCAAAGATATCAACAAGATTCGGAACCCGCAAACCCGCTTCAGAGGCGGATTCTTTCACACTTTAACAATGTGTGAATACCATCATGGCACATATTCCAGAAAATAACAATTTCAACAAATCTGCATCCCCTCTACCAGAGGATGCACCAAACACACAACCTGACTCAATTATAGCAGTATCCCCCCCTCAAGAGCAAGGAAATTTGGAGTTAGGGGGGACTCTATGCAGCATCGGCGAAAAATTCCTCACCCCCGAACATGAAGCCCACATCGCAGGCAGAGGTTTACTCAATCCCTGGGCTCGTGCCTGCTGCCACAGCGCCAGTATCGCCCAAGCTTCACATTATTTGGGGTATTCAGTAAAATCGGCGGGCATCCTATTTATCGGGCAAAATGGGCAGTTTCAATTGCGAGCTAATGTTGCACAGAAAAGACCAGGAAGAAAGAAGCCAGTATCGTATCTTACCCCAAGCGGAGAATTTGACGCTTTCCTCCCCCCATCCCCCGACAACCCGCTCTACTGGGAGATTGAAGCCCTAAAGCGAGAAGCTTTTTATATCAATGATGTGCCTTATATTCTCCTTAC
>NZ_JAUBTO010000282.1:0-5084 GCF_036702495.1 Microcoleus sp. C2D2
CCCTCATTCTCTCCTTAACGGTGGCTCTAGTTCTTCTTTTGCCACCGTTCTCATCTTTGCTTAGTCTAAACTACAGTTTTTGAGGTTCAGAGGCTCCAATACTTTGAATATCAAGGCTCCAAAAGCGTTGCACCGCGTTAAGTTTTCGGCAGCAAAGGTCAATTGTTAAGCTCACCAGCAGTATCCCTCTCGCTAGCTCCGAGGGGGAGGATCAGAATACCCCTCTGAACGATCGCACATAATGGAAATGAAAGCGAGCAAAGTTTATTGCCGTTGAATTGGGGCAAGCGCTCGCATTTAGCAAGAACAGCAGTACATACCTCCTGTCGGTGTAATGTTTTTGCTTCGATTCAATTTACCAAAGGTATCAAGGTCAAGGAGATTGACATGGAATTTCCAGGGTGCAAGGGACTCAAAATCATTCACATCCGAGCTGTTCCGGGTGTCCACCAACAAAATGATGTGGAATGCCCCGTTTGCGATGGCACAGGAGAGCTTCCCGACTCCGCCGAACTCCCGAACCATTGCCCTGCTTGTGGCGAACCTGTCCGCGCTGGTGAGACATGGTGCGATCGCCATAAATCAGCAGAGCAATTTGAGTAAGTATTAAACCGAGATCAACACTAATAGAGAAGGTTGACAGCCTATTCCAGGTATATAAACTACAGCATCAGCAGGTTGCCCACCTGTTTTTTAGTGCTTATAATTAACTAAATAAGCGTGCATATGCCAAGGAAAATATCACCCCAGATAGCTAATCGTTGGCGAGAAATCACGTAAAAAAGCTTTCAGTTGTGAACACCATAATTCGCTCCGATTAAACTCAGGAGGATAGGATGATACATTCAGGATACATAAGTCGAATTGTCAATAATCTAAACCCTGATGGTATTTTAGCTATCGTACAATAAAACATTCTCAAAAATCTAATTATGCTTAAATTTTTCGGCGTTGGTGAACAGAGGTATGATTTGGCTCTCACCGCGCTCCGTATGGGAGTGTTGATATGAACACCAAGAAACGCAAACCACTTGCCAGTGCGTTCGAAGAATTTGTTTTTGGTACAAAGGAAGCTTTACCAGCCCCAACACCACCATTCGTTGTATTGCCAGCACCAACACCCACAGCATCACTAACACCATTCGCTTTATTGCCAGCATCAATACCTCTGACAACGCCACCACCGTTCGCTTTATTGTCAACCACAACACCACCTGGGCCGAGAGCATTTGCACCAGACCCCGTACCTATTCAATCAAAGGAGCCTAGTTTAATGAGCAAACTGCGAGCACCCGATAAAGAACCGACGGTCAGATTTACTATTGATCTGTCTGAGTCTGTGCACCGTAAATTGTCGATGTTGGTAGCTTGCGACTGGGCGCAAGAAAGTAGACTCTTGGTGCGGATGCTGCTGGAGGACTGGCGGGAGCATCCCAGTTTGGCAGAAACACTAGATAGCGAGTAAACCATTGAGGTAAGCACAACGATTTGAAAGCACCTGATTTACACTCTCTGCGTTCCACGCTCGCCCGCCTCGATTTTAATCCTTGCTCCAATCTGCTTAATTGCCGACTCGACTGCTCCTGAACCAATTGAACATAGTTGCTCAGCTTGGTAATAACTGTAGTTGACTTTGCGTTCTTTATGTTTTTCCAGGTAGGCACAGAAGTTGCGAGCTTGTTTGCCTCGGCAACCACGCTCACAAAGCCTTCGCTTCAAGCACCTGACGAAGCCACAATAGAACCTCAGCCTTTCTAAGTCTCTTTAATGATCCACCAACTTTGTAGAGATTTTCTTTGAGATGATACCAGTCCAAGATTTCCCAGCGCTGTTGGTCTGTGCCAAACTCCTCGATTAAATTCCACACTCCCTGGTGACCATCTGCCAAGCAGACCAATGGGTTAAGCAATGGTTGGCTGTTGACATAATCAATCAATGATTGATTGTCATCAAAAAAAGCACCATAGTATGTGCTATTTAACCGTATAGCTTTGTAGTCTCTCCAGTAACTCCCAGCTTTTGGCTCTCCCCGGAGTCGGACTTTACCCCCATCCACACTAATTTCTGAGATTCCTTGCTTTGCGGATGCTAATGGCAACTCTTGTCGAAGAACTAGTCTTTGTTGGGTAGAGTGACCGACAATCATCCCTGTCAATGCTTCAACTTCGGCTTCTGCATTCTGGTATGACTCATTGGCACTCAGGCGCAGACAACATTTTTCCAGCAGAGGACTCAACTGGGAATGTGACCTCAATCCTAATTTCTCTGCTTGCTTTGCTTTCAATCTTAGGACTCCCACACAACTTTTTATTTTTCGGGTCTTCCCTACCTTGATTCCTGTTGCTTGTTCGATAAAAAAAGGGCTATTTGTGGACTGACATATTCTAACATCTGAGTCCGCACAGTTTTTTCAATGCTTTCTAGGTCGCTGAGTTCACTCTTGTTCGTCTCTTCATATAGCTTCGCAGCGAGTTCTTGCAGACAGGCTTTTAGACGTTCTTTTTTCTCAGGGGTCATGGTTGGTGCCGATGGCTTCGTTCTTCCCCTACATTCTCTCAAGAATTGGTAGATCTGCCAAAGTGAGATGCTCCCGGACTGGCTCAAGGAAGTGGATGGATAGGGGCTCGCGGTCGCTGCCCCAAAGAATCGAGATATCGAAGGTATACAGGACTGACGCAAGCACGCGCCATATATTGTTTGCTAGTGTCTTATCCTCTATGCAACAGACGGCAACTTTTCAACTTCTTTCCCCAAAAACCGTTCGTTGACAATTTCCCTGTAAGCTTCTAAATCCGGCTGCCAATTTTCCAAAAGCTTGTACAAGTGTTGCAGTTTCTCGCCTTCTAATTCCCCTGCAATTTCGTACTGGAAGCTGCCGGAAAACAATACTGCGGGAGTTGGGTCAGCATCTTGCAGTTGCAGCATAGCTTCGGCAACACTTAAGTTAAGTTCTCCTTGTTCCAGAGAATAAACTAAATTGACAGCAGCTTTTACAGAAGCTTTCCCCACATCAGCCCAAGTGCCTTTCGAGAGTAAAGTGGAGGTGATGAACTCGCGGGCAGCATTTTCGTCTCCTGCTTCAAAGGTGATGAAGCTTCTGGGATTGATGCTCAATGTTTGGTAGTCGGTGCGGGGTAAAGCTTCAACGTATTTGCGGATAACGGCAGGAATTTTTACGTCTTCTTGTGATTTTGTAGAGAGAGATTCGATGAAGGTGATGGCGTTGGATTGAGCGACGATGTTGATGCCGTTGGTGAAGGCAACTTGAGAGATTTGGGGACTAAAAACGGGGGGGCGGGCGAGTTCCCAGTCGGGGGGGACGATGCCGCTGTATTTGAGAAAGTCTGAGTTGAGGAGGGTTGGAGAGTGGTTTTTGGCTGTTAGAGCTAAAGCTAGTTCTTAGATGGTTACTTTAGGTGTCATGGCTGTTTGTAGAAAGTGTTAGGTAATATTTTATGGTGGGTAGTGGGCTTTTGTACATTTCATTTGTGGTATAAAGATAATGAAAGAGTCCCACAGAGAAATGCTCTCTTAAAAAATAGAATGCTCAAGTCTCAAACCAGAAAAAATAACTATTTAACTTGCATGGATGCGACGGAAAGTTAAATTATAAAATTCGGGCAGCAACGGAATTCACTTTTCAAGCACTCAGAGATTTAACAAAACTAGAATTGAATCAGAGACTTTTGTGAACTTTTTTAATGACCAAGTTACTATATCATTCTATAATCAATCCTTCAAATCGTCAAAATAAAATTCTTCAGCAATGAGGTCAAATGTCACCCATCCTTTTTTGGGATTGAGCAAAAACCCCTCAATAGAATACCCTTCATACTCAATATTAGATGTAACCCCTGGACTAAACTCTGTAATAAATTCTTGCTGTTCTTTGTTGTATTCTCTTGCTTCTTCATCATACTCATCAAACGTTTGCCGTAAATATTTAATGTTTTTGAACTCAACCTTACAAGGATCTAAAAATTTATGCTTGTCTGCCAATGGATGAGGTGGAAAAACATCCACTTCAGATTTGATATTAACTATCAAATTGTCTCCAATAAACTCAAAACTTTCTATTTTACAATCGAGAAAATGAAATTCATCGAAATAGCCCTTGATAATTGCCATTATCCTTTTTTCCTTAATGTTGTAGTCAAAATTTTCTCTCTACCCACTTCGGTAATTCCATCTACTTGAAAAAATTTATATTGAGAAAAACGCTCCGGTAAAGGAATTGGTCTTTCTACAACTTCAAGACCGAGTTCGTCCAAAAGTGACGCTTTAATTTTGGTATATTTATTGTTTCGCGATCCACTAATAGTAATTTGACCTCCCGGCTTGAGAACTCTTGCTGCTTCTGGTAGATAATCCATTATTCCTGTACCGCCTACTTATAGAGGTATATAGGGATTAAATGTAATTATTTCATCAACACTGTTGTCAGGAATAAAAGTGAGTTTTTCGGCTAGGATATCAGCTCTGATACCTTGTTCTGCAATAATGTCGATATTGATCGCACCAGGTATTTTACCTTCTTGACCACCAAACAATTCAAGAGTAACACGATCCTTATCTTTTATCAAGTCACTAAACAGTTCGCTCTTGGGTCTGATATCTCTAGGTGTTATGTTGAAATCACCACCATTAATGCCGTAGCTTAATCCATTGCGGGTAACTTTGTAATTAATGGCGAACCAAGTAGCCAAGGGAAGAAAAGCCAGAATGTCCAACCAAGTAGATTTACCTTTCGCAACATTTAGTGTGCTTTGAACCATTCCAAGCCCGGCACCAAATATATCGTAGCCTAGAGCTGCCTTTGCTACCCAGTTAGCCGAGCTGAACTCACGAAGTGTAGTACCTTTGGAGCCAACCCACATACTGGCAACTGCTCCACTTAGCCAGGGCGAACGCATCTAAATTTTATGTTAACAGAATATGGTATATTGGATGACAATTCTTGAGTAGCCAAAAAACATTTAATTAGAGTTTACCCCTGCATGAAACTCAAACCTAAAATCACCATTGCCGACCATTTTTCCGACTTAGAATATCCCAGAATTGAGCGGACGAAACATCATCAATTA
>NZ_JAUBTO010000283.1:0-5041 GCF_036702495.1 Microcoleus sp. C2D2
GTCATATTCTACCATGCTGTGCCTAGATTGTGAACCTTCTTTTTTTGCTGTTACCCCGATTTATTGAGCGGATACAATTTTATTCCTGTTAGTTCTTACGCCTACAGTATATGTAAAAGAGGTAAAGTTACTGCTATTCTTGAATTTAGGAAATCCTCTCCCCTCAAAGAAATTCTTGTAAGCACTATCTAACCGCTTTACATTTTGTTGTAATACCGTTGCGTCTATTTCGCCATACCAAGGTCTAGACGCCTTCAATTTCGGTAGTGCAGTGATTTGAATATCTCCAGCACTGCGACGTGGGTTTTTAAGATTACCATTTTTGTCAACTTTGGTATCTTTCCAAGGCTCCCCAGTTGCACCATTTTTACTAACAAAGCACGTTAATGGGTAAGCTTCAGATTTAGTCATAATATCACAGTAATTACCTTGGAAAAACTGCTGATTGTATTGGGTAATTCGGTCCTGCAAGCACCAGTTATATTGACTCCTAAGCATATTTATCCAGTTAGACATTTTGGAATTTTGTGCTTGATTAGGACGCAACTTGTAAACGTAGTTTGTTAGCAACCTTGAATCACCTCCTTCTTGTTGTAATTAGTTATTGATTCTACAATATATTTATACCCCTCGTCAAGTTAAAAGTTTAATTATGGCTAAGTTTTCTCTTGATGAGTACAGACATGAAAGTAATGCCGTCTTGCTAGCTACTGAATTACCATTTTGTTTTCATACCTAAAAGGTGTAACAAGGTATTGATTGGCACAATAGCTGAAAAACTACAACAAATCATTTGTGATGTCTGTAATGAAAACAAGTGCCACATCATTGCTATGGAAATTATGCCCGATCGTGTTCGTTTGTTTCTTAATGCTAAATGATGATCCATATTACCGCTAGCTCAAAATTTACCGCTAGTTTAAAAATTGCGTTGACGATTTGACGATAGTTTGAAACTCCTGCAGAACAAGCTGTTCCCTCGTCAATAGCAGCTTCGACGATTGAAAATCGTCATTGACGATTCCTCAGCACATCCTAAGAGATTTACGATCGCCCGCAGGTGAGCGTACTGGTAACAGTGGCAACCTACAAACTGCTAGTTCGCCAAGCCGGACTTGTCAAGCAATCGTCAGAATCGTAGAAAACTCGCAGAACACCAAAATTTGTGTTGACGATTTGACGATTCCCTATAACTCTTACCCCGTAAGCACTTCAATCGTCAGTAACAGTTTTGACGATTCATTGTTGACATTACTCGCGGGACTTACAAAAAACGGTATATATAGTGTTTTAGTAAATTAAAGTCTACATCAAATAACTATATATAGAGTAACTGCGTAAGTCCTGCTCATTCGCTTACATCAAGTTCATGTGATAGTGGCAGTTCGCTTGTCCACCAGAGGTTGTCAAGCAATCGTCAGAATCGTCAAAAACTCTCAGTACATTCCCGCAGCCCTTGCATAGAAAGCGTTTATCGAGAATCGTCAAAAATAATGTCAATAATCGTCAATAAAAGCTAGAAGCTGAAAGCCTTATAAATAGGAGAGTTTAGGAGAATCGTCAAATCGTCAAAGAAAATTTCTTTTTTAGTCGCGCTCTGGTTAACCCTCTTCTGTCACTCTAGGAAAATAAAAATAAGAGCCAAATTTTTAACTGTAGATATAGCGAGCATTTGAGCGTTTATTTTCTAACAGAATGGCTGAAATCAGGATTTTTGGTAAAAGTCTTATGCTCTAAGCGTTCCTGATTATTTTTTGCCGAAAGTGACAAAAGAGGGCTAAAAAGGCTGGTAAGTCATACGGATACGGTTTTACGCATAAGCTTCATACTGAGTGCGATTGCGTTAACTTAAATTTATCCTCAAAGCTTTGCTAGGTAAGGCTTTAAGATTATTTACATCTGCTTGCGCTGTTGAGCAACTTGCTCAACAGGGGGTAATTGTCTTGAAATCCCAGCCAGCTATGATGTAGAAACCAGAAAACTACAAATGTGGGACACTAAGTACGGAAGAGCCGAATAATTAGGTATTATTTCTCAGCGATCGAGGTAATGTAAGGTAGCTTTCAAGTTTTGGGAGTTCGGCAACTCAAATATAAACTTATGTAACGATTTACCGCAATTCGCATAAAAACCTCAAGGTACTCCCAATAAATAGTTGAGGGGCTATTTAACCAACTATTTTCCGGGGGTAACATGACTGAACTTAAAATCGGGGCATTGACTGGCAGCACAAGCCACACTGGTAGTGTAGACACTACAAATATCACAGTCAAATCGCCGCTAAATTCTCAATATTAATGGGGATTTGTAAAGTTTTCTTGCAAAACAGACGATTGGCGTAAAAAGTAAGGCTTCGCTTAAGCAGACAGATTGTAGGCCAGAATCGCAGACGATCGACAGACCAGGTAGCTAGTAGGGCGTAAAAGCGATGCCTACGCCTGGCTACGCCTACGCGCATTCCTGCTAGTTGCTTTTTGTAAACCTAAGTTTATTTATCGGGGTGCAAATGTCTAATATTGAAATCGGTAGTCTCCAAGATAACTATTTTCATCTCGGTTCCACTGGTAAAACAGAGCCGACAGATACCTATTTTTTCAGTCTCCCCACTATGGGTAGTGCGCGAATCTCTGCGGTCGGTTTTAGCGGTGATATCAATATGGAACTGGGGGACAAAGAAGGGAGGCTAATCAAAAGTATTTCAACTAGCGGCAAAAATACGGGAATTCTTAATACCGATAATTTAGGGGTGGCGGACGATATTTTAAATGTTTCTCCGGTTTCCGGCAACACAAACTATCAAGTCAGTCTAACTCCAGATGGTAAAGTCGATCCGTTAACGGGCATGGGGGTTGAGGCTGGGTTTTTCACCACAGATCAAAAAGGTGAAGTCGCCAGTGACGCTACTACTTTCACTTCCGACAATTTAGACAATCGCTGGGCAAGTTTGAATTATACTTTGACTGGGTTGGCGGCGGGTAAATCCCAGTTAAAGGCGATCGCCTACGATCGAGCAGGTGCAGCCAGCAATGAAGGGCTACGCAATTTGTTAATCAATAGTGCACCGGGCGACTTACAATTTAGAAGTTTACCTCTATATACCAAGGGTGAAAAAATTAGCTTTAGTGGCGCTAAGGTTTTTGATACTGAAGGAGTCAGCGATATTGCTAAAGTCGATTTTGGGTTTCAAAAAGAAGGTGGTGAGAAAATTGAAATCGCTAAAGATGTTACTGAGTTTACCAGTGACAGTGAGGGGGTTGGCAGTTTTAACTTTAGTGAGAGTTTGAGCAGTTTAGCACCGGATAGTTATCAATTGTCGGCGAAAGCTTATGACCAAGCAGGTAATGCTATTTCAGAAGCAAGTGAAAAATTTGCTCTAATTAGCGAGCCGGGTTCAGATGGGTTGTCTGATGAAGTGAGATTGGCGATCGTCGGTGCTGCAAATCTCGACAGCTACCCACCAGAAGCTTTAGCTGAAGCAAAGGAAGGGGTTGTTTGGGTAATACCTGAACAGTCTTCACGGGAGTTAGCAGCTATTATTGATGCGATCTATCAGGGCGATATCGATCGCATTACTAACAGATGTACCTGCAAGTGTCCAAAACGAATTGCTCGGAAAAATGAGGCGGATCAGCTAGAAGCACTGTCAGGAGTAGAATATGCTTACCCGCAGGTGCCTGTCCAATTAAATTTGGTGTACGAACCGAATGACACCTTATACAACAAACAGTGGAATTTTAAAAATGCGAATGTTCCCGCAGCTTTGGATGTGATTAATCCTGTAACTTCTCAAACAGTCCGAGGGAGCGACGCGACAATTGCTATTGTTGATGATGGTTTGGAATACGAGCATCCAGATTTAGCTAATGGGTACAGCCATAGTTTGAGTATTGATTTTACTGTTAATATTTTGGTTCTGGAAGACGGCTTTTTATACGTTGTTCTAGGAGGCATTGTTTCGTTTGGGGCAATATGTTGTTGGCCAATTAAGTAGGTAGGCGGGATTAAACCGAATAATGTAACAGTATGTAAATAGGCTTAAGTCAGCCATTAGAGAGCATTTGGACACTTTACATCGTTTACATAGTTGCGTTTTCAAGCGCCGACTTACTTAGAATAATTGGCAATTTGCGCCACAGGTCAGGGCTCAGTTAACAAGAAATACCTCCCAAAGCTTTACCGAGAATCAAGGTACATTTTATAAGACTTCTGCGGGTGGAAATTGGGAATTATAAATTCTCCATCCCGACCCAATAAGTATAATGCGAACGAAATAAACCAGCTTAGACAAGAACTTTTGATGACACCCTGGACATTACAAATTAACACTCTTAACCCTCACGGAACGGCAGTGGCTGGAATTGCAGCAGCCAGTGAAAACGGTCAAGGTATAGTTGGTGTAGCTCCTGAAGCGAAATTAGCAGGAATACGGCTATTTGGTAATACCGATCCACTCAATTACAACCTTGACCCCTGGGGAAAACAAGTTGCTGATGCTTTGTTTGATCCTCGGACACCAGCCGGAGTATCTAATCGTAATCAGTCGATCGATATTTTTAATAACAGTTAGGGTCCTGAATACCTGAGGCGGCAACCCTTAGCTTCAGCCGCGCTTGAAAGTGGAGTTACCACAGGTCGAAAATGGCTGGGAAATACCTATGTAATTGCTGGTGGCAATGAGGGGAATTACTATGGGAACGTCAATTATAATAGTTTTGCGAGTTCCCGTAATGCGATCGCCATAGGAGCGATTAACCACGCAGGGAATCACACCCCCTATAATACACCCGGAGCAGCAATTTTCATTTCAGCCCCCTCCGACAATGGCGATCCCGATAACTCACAAGGGATTACAACAACAGATATTTTGGAAAGTGAGTCTCCCTATGCTAAGGATTTTGGCGGGACTTCTGCGGCGGCGCCTTTAGTTTCTGGAGTTATTGCTTTGATGCTTGAGGCTAATCCTACCCCATTTGTGACAAGTTAAGAAAAAGTGCAAATTGTCAAGGGGGTAGACAAAAAAAGGTAAAATAGGATGAAACCT
>NZ_JAUBTO010000284.1:0-5012 GCF_036702495.1 Microcoleus sp. C2D2
AATTTTGACAACTTTATTCTTAGGAGCTTCTTACATTGGCATTTTGCTAGTTAGTTTTACATACTAGGTTCGGTAGAACCATAAGGTTTAAGTTTAATCTTTAAGTCTAAACCCAGACAGAGCAAGAGTTTGAAATGATTTAGCAGAGTTAGCTTACAAAACTTAATATCCATCCCTTGACAAGGTGACTGAGATGCTGCGATCGTGAGTTTAAGGAAGATTGATAGTGCGTAACCCACCAAGTGTCTCACGACTTGATAGGTCACGACTTCCCCTTCTGTTCGATTACAACAGTTGGAGCAAATTTATCATGCCACAATCCCAGAGGGCGCAAACTTCAGCGTCTCAAAATGTAATATTGCTGTCCGATGACAAAATCATCATCAGTCACGCCCTGCTACGCGAGGTACTGGGTTGCCTGTTGTTAACCACACCTATTGTCGGGCAACCTCGTCCTCCCGAGCATCACTGGAGCGCAATTAAGTCAATGCGGTTATACCGCGCTAAAAAGCTTATCCGCCAGGCCCTTCTAGATGGCAACAGCCAGCGGGGGGACGTATGAGCTTTCGCGACATTTTGGCGGAACCCTCTCCATCCCCCGATGAAAGACCTGACAATCACAGGGCGCTACTTGACGCCTACGATATCCTGAGCCTTACGCGGAGTAGCGAGATTTATCTGAAGGCTTTGGAGCATTACATTTACAGAAGCTTGGGAGACAACTAGGATATCAAAGACCAATTGCTTAACTTTCTCAAGCTCTACCGAAACGAGAGAGACAGGGGAATTGACGAGGTTGCGGATATCCTGAAAACTGCTTTAGAGCGGAACCGGGAGTCAAACAATGACTAAAATCCTTATCAGCTACCGTCGCATCGACCAACTCAAGACGATCGCCTTTACTTGTGGTTTCACCAACGAAGACGCTAAGCAGTTCGGCAAGCTCAGCAAAACTGCTACCTGGGAAGCGTTACTAGAGACTCAGGGCATTCCTTCGCAAGCTGTAGACAGGGATATAGACAACAACCTTCAATCGCTTGACACAAGCGGATGGACTAACGACGACTCCTGGACGGTCTACGATTGCGGCGCTAACTCAAGCTTTTTAGACTGGGTTGACCTCTCTCAACTCATTGCACTAGCGCTCGCATCGGCGGGGGTGTTTGTGCTGGTAATGTCTATGTGGCAACAAATCAATCCCCTGAATTTATTTCCCCGAGTTGACAGAGGGCAAACTAAACTTCAGAGTCTGCTTAGTCAATTTGAGGAGAGCGAATAAAGCAGCAAGTGTTAAGAGAAATCTAATAGGTTTCTCTTAACTGATATACTCAATTATTGAGGGAAATTGAGAGCGCCTGCTTTACACGCAGGATGTAAGTAGGTCAAATTCATACAACGTCTAGAACTGTTGGGATGGGCGATGTAGGACTTGAACCTACGGCATCCTGCGTGTAAAGCAGGCGCTCTACCACTGAGCTAATCGCCCAATTGCGCTTATAGCGATTTATGATATCACAGTATCCCAGAAATTTCAACTAAAAAAATCCTAAACTTTT
The DNA here is from genome assembly GCF_036702495.1 of Microcoleus sp. C2D2. Classification (NCBI taxonomy): domain Bacteria; kingdom Bacillati; phylum Cyanobacteriota; class Cyanophyceae; order Oscillatoriales; family Microcoleaceae; genus Microcoleus; species Microcoleus sp. C2D2. Next base: position 1,557 of record NZ_JAUBTO010000284.1, read on the forward strand.
AATGCCCTCTGGCCGCACGCACGATCGAATAACCCTGTGGAGTTTGCCCTTGGTGGCAGCCCTGACGTTTGGCCAGACGAGGAGCAGCCACCTGACTTTGCTCGTTTCCGGCAGTTTCTTATTCGGCGGGCTGATGTTTGGCCCCGACTTGGATATCTACTCCTGCCAGTATCAGCGCTGGGGATGGTTCAAACCGATTTGGCTCCCGTACCAAAAAAGCCTGCGCCACCGCTCTTTTTTGTCCCACGGCCCTCTCATCGGCACTGCTTTGCGAATCTTGTACCTCGCTATCTGGAGCGCGGTTTTCGGAGTGTTGGGATTGGCAATTGCTCAAAAAATTGGGAACTTAGGCTGGAATTGGCAGGATATAGTTTTCAGTTATGGGCGATCGATCTGGGAACACCACATCGAAATTTTAGCCGTTTACATCGGTCTAGAATTGGGCGCTATGAGCCACTATCTGAGCGATTGGGGCGGCTCGGCTTACAAAAGATTCAAAAAGAAAGGATTGAGCGGGTGGCGCCCTCCTAAGACAATTAAGAGGCCCAAAATCCAAGCTCCCACTCGCGCTTCCAGCAAATCCATAGCAGAAGGAAGAAGGAAGAAGGAAGAAGGAAGAAGGAAGAAGTAATAAAATCAATGGTTGGAACTCTTAACAACGTTATAACCGTCGGGCGCGGTTGATATAAAAGGTAAATTATTATGTCTAATTCTGAAAGTCGATCGCTCACAGCACTCAAAGAACTTATAGAAGTTGTGGCTAAATTGCGATCGCCAGACGGCGGATGTCCTTGGGATTTAGCCCAAACTCCTCAAACTCTAATTCCTCACATAATCGAAGAAGCTTATGAAACGGCCGACGCGATTCGCAAAGGAGATAAAGATGCGATCGTCGAAGAATTGGGCGACTTACTGTTACAGGTAATTCTGCAAGCTCAAATTGCCAGCGAATCGAATCAGTTTACCTTCGCCGAAATCGCTGCGGGCATTACAGAAAAACTAATTCGGCGACATCCCCACGTCTTTGGCAATGTCGAACTCAACAGCGTCGATGAAGTCAACGCAAACTGGGAAAAAATCAAAGCAGCAGAAAAAGGCACAACTCCGGAAAAGCCACCAACTTTAGCCTCGAAAATGAGCCGTTATGCCAGCACTTTGCCACCGATAACCGCAGGGATGAAAATCTCTCAAAAAGCTGCGGAAGTGAGTTTTGATTGGGACAGTGTAGAGGGCGTTTGGGATAAATTTCACGAAGAAATGGCAGAATTTGAACACGCTCTCAAACACGAGGATAAGGCAGCGCAGCAGTCAGAATTGGGAGATATTATGTTTGTGTTGATTCAATTAGCTCGCTGGTACGATTTAGATCCGTCGGCTGCTTTGCAAGGAACAAACGATCGCTTCGTGCAGCGGTTTGCGAAGGTAGAGGCTGCGTGCGATCAACCTTTGTCAGATTATGCCCCAGAAGAGTTAGAAGCTCTGTGGCAGCAAGCTAAAGCTTTAATTGCTAAACAAAAGGGCGATCGGTAATAACTCACTCCCGATCACTATTGTTAAGAACAGGCAAGATGCCTGTTCCACAACAACTCAATATTTTGCTTGTGGGGTGGGCTTCTAGCCCGCACTATTGTTAAGAACAGGCAAGATGCCTGTTCCACAACAACTCAATATTTTGCTTGTGGGGTGGGCTTCTAGCCCGCCCTGAAAAGCTGATTAACAATACTGCCAGATGTCAGCAATCAACTACTCTTGACACTCCCGGGCCTCAAGGCGTGGGGATTCTTGGTTCTGGCGACATACCTTAAAACTATCTATCCTGGCGGCAATACTTAAACCAAATATCCGTTCAAAGGAACCAAATATCGAGCCTAATTTAGTTAGTCCCAGAGGGTTTTATCTCCCCAAGCGTTCGAGAATTACTTCTCATGTTACCGGATGCCGTACGGTACGTTTTAACTTGCCAAAATTTATTTTTCTGGTTTTGGCTTACCTTAGTCAGCCAGGGGGAACGCATCTTATTGAACACTGTTCATCAGTGGTGAGTAAATTTTGAGATAAATTCACTATTTTTAGAAGCTACAGACACGCTTTCTAATGACTTTTTAGATAAAATAGGAACTGATTAATGGTGGTTTTGACTTAATGCTATTTTTGAGACAATAAAAAGATTACAACCACTGTTTACAAGTTGTATAATAGTTACTAATGAGTTATTCGTGAGAATTTAGTTAACTGCAACAGCCAAAATCTTAGTCAAATATTCATCATCCCACCCGGCTCGAAGTCGCTTATTTCTTGCTCCGGTTTTTGAGGTTTTTTCTGGATTCAAAAGATTAAGCGAGATGTGTCTAATTATAGCAAAGTTTTGCGGAGCATTATCTTTTCTAATCCGACACTCATCTTCACGAAAACCCACAGCTAATACCCAATGTAAAGAATTTTCAATTCCCCAATGGCTGCGGACTGATTCACCAATTTTTTGAGCATTATTTGATAAACTACTAATATAATAACGAGTTTCAATAGTTGTTTTTCCCTTCACTATTCTCACGAATTCTATCAGGCCTATACTGTGAAGTTTCTCCCATAGGTTGTCGGGGTCAATCAGCTCTTTGATGTCACTTAACATGGTTGTGATGTCGGATTTCTGAGCGACAGTGATTACTTTCTTTATTTGTCGAATAAGCTGTAAGCTGTTGCACATTTAAACTGTGATACAAGCATTACCCTTGTTTTTAATTTTACGCCCCCATTTAATTATTAATTGTCCTTCATTTAAGAGGATATGCAATAAATACTCTAGCTCTTCAATTGATTTAAATAGCCTATTGGCAATATATTCTTTTGTCGAATGCCATACTAATTCAATTAAGTTATAGTCTGGGCTGTATTCGGGGAGAAATTATAAATGGAGATTAGGCATTTCTGTTTCAATTTTTTTGAGGTACTCTTCTTTTTTATGAAAACTAGCATTATCAAGAATGAGCACTATTTTCGCTCCCTTTTCAGCAAATTGGGATGCTTGATTACCTGCTGATACCCATTCATTAATTAGCTCTTCATAAAAAATCTTTAGAACTTTATAAAAATTAGGTGAATTGCCTTTATTCAGAAACTCTACAAACCTTTTTTTATCGGAATTTCTCACTCCTCCCATTACATTAACTCTGCCTTTTCTTCGGTCTCCTCTGACCTTTTTTCGGCTGCCTTTCTTACACCAGTTCTTTCTTCTGGTAACTCTTAAACTAAATCCACTCTCGTCCCAAAACCATACCTGTAATCGTTCTGGACTTTCTTTTTCTATTTTTAAATATTCTGCTATTTTTATTTTAAACGCTGTTCTTTTTTCGGGATTTCTCTTGGACTCCAGGCTATACTTAGCCCCATTACTCACAAGTTAAGCTAAAAGCACTATTGTCAATGAGTAAAATTACTCATCTTTTACCTGTTGACCCA
>NZ_JAUBTO010000285.1:0-4997 GCF_036702495.1 Microcoleus sp. C2D2
CATTTTAACTCCTACTTAGATTTACATCCCTCATTATATACGTTCGAGGATTTACAAATCATTTGCGATCGCTATAGATGGTGTCATGAGGTTTTGGCGTTGTTACAAAGTGTTTTGTATCTGCGACACAATCAGGGAATGCAATCGCCCAGAAAGTTATCGCCCTGTGATTCTAGCAATCCCAACAACCGCCTTCGTATGTCGATCGACTCTCGGGAAATGGGGCGCTCAATCCTGCTTTCTTTTTCTACAGCACCTTCAATTGCTCTAATTCCTTGCCTTTAGTTGGATGTTGTTACTTATTGCTGGATGAGCCTTCGGCAGAGCGTTCTGAGACAACCGGACAATTTCTCGTAGAGCCACAGTTTGAGATTGCCTGGAGTTTCAGTGAAGGAGTAGTAGCTGTGGACAAAAAATCAAAATTCGGCTGTTTGAACACAGCGACTCAGTTGGTAATCCCTCACCAATTTCCCTTTTTCAGGTAGTTTTTCTAAAAGGTTCAACCCCATCACCAGCCAATTTTCTCAACTTTTTCATGTTGTATAGCTCACCTAATAATATGGCTTCTGTATCAAAGGTAATTATCATCGGCGGTGGAATTGGCGGTCTGACCCTAGCCCGTGCTTGTCTCGATGCGGGTATTGCAGTTGAGCTATACGAAAAGCGCGGTCTGGATGTTATGCTCTCCGGACCCGGAGGCATATTCATCCAACGCAATGCTTTGCGCGTCTACAAGCTCTTGCAATCAGGGCAGATTTATCAGCGCTTCTATCAGCAGGGAGGCAAGATCCTCAAAGGTGGGTTTTTTGACCAACAAGGCAAACCCCTCTACATTAACGTTCCTCAATTCATAGGCGAAGATGACTTGGGTGTGTGTCTCCTGCGACCTGAACTTCAGAAGATTTTATGGGAAGCATTGCCAGAGGGAACGGTGCGGACTGGCGCTGCCTTTGAGAAATTTGAGGACGCGGGCAACGGCATTCGCGTCTTTTTCTCTGATGGTCGCACTGCTGAGGGTGACATCTTAGTCGGTGCTGATGGTCTTTACTCCAAGGTACGCGCTAATCTCAACGGTAGGAAGCGGTTAGAGGAGCCTGTTTACAGTGGGACTTGCTGCTGGAGAGGCTACTTTGATGGCTCTGGCTTACCGCTCGATTCACAATACAGTTGGGGAGAATTCTGGGGTCAGGGCACTCGCTTTGGCTACTTCGATGTGGGTGGCGGTCGGTTTGCTTTCTATGCTTTCAACAACACCCCAGCGGGTGGTAATGACGATGCACTGGGCGGTTCCTTGAATGCCTTACGCTCTCTGTTTAAAGGCTATGCTGACCCAGTACCAGCTATCGTCGAGGCTCTCGAGCAGCAGAAAATTTACCGAGATGATATTGTAGATCGGCTACCGCTCGGAACCCAATGGGGGCAAGGGCGAGTTACCTTAATCGGGGATGCCGCCCACCCAGTTCAACCGAGTATCGGTCAAGGGGGCTGTATGGCGGTGGAAGACTCCTTTGAACTAGCTTCACTGCTATGTACTAGCCAAGCTGGTGGGGATACTGTTCCTTCCCTATTGCGGCAGTTTGAAGGCAGTCGCACTCAGCGAGTTACTCGCGTATTCAATAGTTCCAGACAAATAGGCAAATTGGCGCAGGCGAATACAGCGATCGGATGCTTGTTGCGGAACTATATTTACAAGCTCACTCCGACAAAGTTGGCTGACTTGCAGTTCAAATGGTTGTTTGATTACCAACCTCAATGGAATCAGACCCGTACAAATCATTCAGAATAAGCTTGAGGGTAAGGAAGTGCGAAATACTCCAGTTTCCCTATGCGGTAATTAAATTCCTTGTAGCGGTGTTTTTAGTTTTTCCCGCACAAATTCATCAATGCTCGTCAGGAAGCCGCGCTTGAGCAACACCAAATTTTAGCCACATCGCCCTTCAATTCTCCTCAATGCAGGTTTGAAGATGCACCCGCTAGACGAAGGATTTTGACACTCCCCGGCTTGAAAGCGCGGGGATTCTTGGATCGATCAGTCGAACTTATCTCTGTTTTGCTACCACCAACGAGTAGAGATCGGCCTGTCCCCAAGCGTTAATTTCGGCGTGCCCCGCCGTATTTAAAATGATTCCTGCCTGCTTCAACCCTTTCGCCAAAATATTGCGACCAGCGTTGCGATCTCGATCCAATGTCGTACCACAACCGCAAATATGGGTTCGAGTTGAAAGTGTTTTCAAGACAGAATTGCCACATTTTGAACAATTTTGAGAAGTGTACACAGGAGAAACAGCACTTACTGTTTCACCGTACACTTGTCCAAAGTATTCTAACCCGAAGAGCAAATTGTGACCATGCTGGATCACTAATTGATTTAGCAAGCTTATAGTTTTTCACCATATTCCGCACCTGAAGGTCGACCTAGGCTACAAAATCGCGCTTATTTTATTACGCCGGGCGTCGTCTTAATTGCGAAGTCTTTGCGCTCCCTGCTGACTTTCAGGTGTTTCCTTCCTAACTTCTCGATCGCTTTTTTACGATTACTAGAACCTTTTTTCTTCCCTTGAAATCCGATCGTGCAATCTTTTCAAAGCTTTTTCACTTTTGCCCAGATATCGAGGGTTGGCGACTGTCTCACCGTCACTGTCAGTATAAAAGTGGTTTAATCCCACATCTATTCCAATAGCTTTACCAGTGGGAATAGGCTCCTCTTTTCGCTCCACGTTGATGCAGAATTGGGCTCCGTAGCCGTCGGCACGACGCACGACTCTGATTCGCTCGCATCTCGTCAGGTGCATAGAAATGCACCTGACGATTACCGATTAACTTAAACTTTCCGGCAGCAAAACCATCCTTAAAAGTTAGGCATCTTTTGTCGGTAGAAAGCGACCAACCTGACGTTTTGTATTCTACAGAGCGAGTGTGCTTTTTAAACCAATACGGTTCAGTTAAGGGCTATGCAGTGCTTAAAACAATAAATAGGGTTTGCTGAATAATCGATCGCCAACCAAGAGCAGGAGCGATGGATATCCTCTAGCTCGATTTAATATAAGTTTTTCTGTCTTAATTTGCTTCAGATATAATTGAACTTTATTCTGAATCTCAAAACAGGTGTTGTTTGGTCTGCTCGGCATAAAAACACACAAAAAAACCCGGTGCAACCAGGTAGAAAGGTTAATTACTAAAAAAGTAATTGCAATGGCTGTAGAGGAAGTATTACTAAGTTTTGCCATCACTCGGTTCAAGCTAAATCTTCGTTTACCCTGTCCAAATTTTCCTTCAATTGCCTGACGAATTTTTTCGTCTTCTGCAGCTTGCTTCTTTTTTTCTTTACTCACATTTGCTGGAGGTCTTCCTAGGGGAGATCCACTCAGCCTAATTCCTCTTTCTTTGCACCATGCTCGGTTTTCTCTTGTACGATAAATGCGATCTGCGTGAACTGATGCAGGATAGTATCCTGTGAATCTATAGCAATCCTAAATGATGTTCTATATCTAGAGCAATCCTCAATGATTTTCTCTGTGTAAGTATATTGACGTATTTTGGGAAAATCAAATTTATGTTCGTTAGTAAAAAACTGAAACAAAAATTTGACAATCTTAAAAGACCTACATAAATACCAATATTTTCTTAAAAAGTTTTTAGCTTGTAACCAAATATCTTCAACGGGATTCTGTTGGGGAGCATTGGGAGCAAATAAAATACAAGTAATTGACCAATTCTCAGGTTCTTTGTCACCATTTAGTTCTAATAAAAAGTCTCTAAATTCTCCATGTTTATGATAACTAGCTCTATCCCAAATTAAGATAATCTTTCGATTTTTATATTTATTTTGTAAGTATTTTATGAATTTAACTGTTGATTTTCCATCACCAGATGGATGGCTCTGAATATGGAATTCTTTGCTTTGATAATTGAGTGCGACAAAATAAGTTTTTCTATCTTTTTCATTGGTAGTTGGGACTTCAATTCTGATTTGGAATTGACCCCAAACATAACCAGTCAGATCACCATGAAGTAGATGACATTCATCTAAAAACAATACTATTATTTCCCCACATTCTATACCAGCCTTGTTTTTAAATAAAATGTCGTTAATTTCTTCCGGATTTTTTTTACCAGTTATTTATCAAATTTAGGGTTAGTTTTTTGAGTTTTTTTCAACTAATTTTCGCCCGCTCGAAAAGTTCATAGTAACTCTGTTTTAATTTATATATCACACCAAATTCTTGCTCTAAATAAGTAACCAGCTCATCTAAATTCCCAGATTTTTTATTTTTTAGCCACTGGATTACTTCAGTATTTTGTAGAGCTGTTAAATACCCTTTTGACCCTTTATGTCCTAGTTTAATTCCGGCGATGCCTTTGGTTTTAAATTGTTTTTTCCAATAACCAATAAAAAAATTACTTACACGCCATATCTTACTGATCTCATGGTAGATAATACCTGAGAGCGCCATCCTTACAGCTATTGCTCGTTTTAGTTCTCTGGCATCGATATCGCTTTTAATGAAAGATTCTAATTGGGCTATTTCTTTTTCTCTATCTTTTTGTGGCAGTTGTAAGTTATTCATTTTTTATTGTCACAATCAAGTATTGCATATGATTGTAAGCTATTTCGCATTTAAACTGGTATAATAATAAATTAAAAGTCACAGAAAAGCCAGAAGTATGCCAGCCAAAAATCATTTAAATGAGCGAGCAAGTCAAAAAGCTTCAACAATCCTTAAAACAAGAAAAAAAGGCTCTTCCGTACTTACTGTGCTAAAATGTTAATCAAAGTCTCAAAAAAAGGTTTAAAAGAAATCAGCTATGAAAAGGTTAATGACAAATATACTAAATTTACCGGGGGTCATAGTAGAAAATAAAAAACAGATAGGAGAAACATTAATTTTCGCCGTGAAATCGGAGAATAAAACCGCAGTTGTAGAAGTTCAGGGGGGTAGCTTCCGATGGCTCGAACATGATAGAGTAGGGGACATGGAAAAGACTGTGCCGGAACT
>NZ_JAUBTO010000286.1:0-4963 GCF_036702495.1 Microcoleus sp. C2D2
AATAACTTACAATTTTAATTGTTATTGTGGGATGGGCGTCCCGCCCGTCAAAAAAAGACGGGCGGGACGCCCATCCCACAAACTTGTGGAAGTTATTTAATTCTCATTCCTTAGTAAATTGCCATTGCCGTGCGATCGGGCGGCTCGAACCTGTAACAACAACCCCCAATAGTTTTAATAAACCCAGACCCAGTAGCATCAACTTGAATCATTTTCTTACGAATCTGACCGATATCTACGCTAACAACTTGCTCTTCTCCTGTATCGTCGCAGTTCCACCCCAGATTTTTTCGATTAGCTGTTGGCGACTCTAAGATTGACCGGAATGACTTGCTAAAAAATATAGCGGTTCTCAAAAAAGTGAGGTATGCCCTATGCCCTAGGCCCTATGCCCTATGCCCTATGCCCTATGCCCGTGGGCCGGATAGTACCTCATCTTTCGCTCGAAAGGCTATACAATATCTTAAATTCCCCGGCTGTTAACTTGATAATGCGATCGTTGAGTGTTGCTTCCCGACGCCCTGAATCGATCGCGAATCGATCGAATACAATACGCGATGAAGTGACAGCCCTGATGCGTCTCAACACAACTTCTATAGGAATTGCCAACTAGGCCAGAACAAATGGTTTGCAGATCTAGTCATCAGCACCTGCGGAAAGGACTTTAAGTTGATCGGCTTCGTCGGTGCGGCGGCGATCGCACGATCGCAAAAACATTAGTACGGCGCTGCATTTCTTGGCAGAGGTGATAGCCTGTAGTATCCGGCAAATTCCAATCGAGAACTACTAGCAGTGGCTTTAATTTCTCAAACAATGCTAAAGCAGTCTCGCCATCTGCTGCCGAATCTACTTGATATTTCTGATAAAAAAAACGATGAACTAGATTGCGGATTGCTGGGTCATCATCCACAACAAGAATCTTGGGAGCAGTATCAGTTCATCACAAAAAAGTTTCTTCCTCTGGTCAATTTACAGCTAGCAATTACAGAACCGCTTTAAAGTGAAGCATAAATCCCAGGTCTTTAAAACCCACTCATACAGACTTTTTTATTGCACTTCTTCTTTCAACTTCGCTTGGAAGTCAAAAGGATTTCCCCTATTCCAAATTTTGATTCCTAGGCGATCGTTAAATACGGTTATTTCAAGATCGATCGGAGTTTCTCTGGGCAGATTTTTGTGAGCCTGGCGAACCGCATTCGTACAGGCTTCACTCACAACCAGTTGACACTGATACAAAACGGCTTGGGGAATTGGTAGAGCAGCTAACTGTTCAACCGACAACCAATCTTGAGCAACAGCATTAGATATCACTATTTAGTTGTAGGCTAATTTTTTGAAGGTGCTGGTTTGAACTGCGATAGAATTGGCGAGGCTTTTGAAACCAGAAACTAAAGCTGTTTAAAACATCAAGCGCCCGCTAAAAAAAAGGAGCTTGAGTCCTATTTTGGGGTTGTACTAGACCAGGCTTCTAATAATATTTTACAATGAAAAGACAGTTTCGATTGTCAGATGTGCGGGTATAACTTAGCTCATCGGCAATTTTGCCAATAATTTTTATACCTACCCCACCTGAGGGAAATTCATCTATGTTATCTCTCCTGCTGCTATCCTTTGTCATCATTTAATGTGTACTTTTTTACCTAAAAAAGAAAGTTGCCTTCTGATAAACTGAACGGACTTGTTTCTGGCAATTCTTCTTTCAACTTCGCTTTGAAGTCAAAAGGCTTTCCCCGATCCCAAATTTTGATTTCTAGGCGATCGTTAAATACGGTTATTTCAAGATCGATCGGAGTTTCTCTGGGCAGATTTTTGTGAGCGTGGCGAACAGCATTCGTAAACCCCTCAACCACAGCCAGTTTACACTGATGCAAAACCGCTAGGGGAATTCCTAGAGGATCTAACTGATCGAGCCAGGATAAAACTTGAGCAACAGCGTGGATATCAGAATTTAGTTGTAGTTGAAGGCTAAATTTTTGAATTTGCTGATTAGAACTGGGATCGGATTGGGGATTTCGTTGCTTTTGAAACCCGTTAAAGCTGTTTAAAACATCGATCGCCCGCTTAAAAATACCAGCTTCCCTGCGAGGTTGGGGTTGTTCTAGACCGGGCTGCTGATAATATTTTACAATGAAAAGACAGTTTCGAGCGTCAGAAGTGGGGGTATAACTTAGCTCATCGGCAATTTTGCCAATAATTTTTATACCTACCCCACCTGCCGGAATCTCATCTATGTTATCTGTCATGGTGCTATCCTTTGTCATCATTTAAGGTGTACTTTTTTACCTAAAAAAGAGAGTGGCATTCTCAACGATTAAGTTGGCATGATTTATGCTTGACTTTTTTCGTATGCCGTGCAGTGGTTGTCCAGCTCATTTTCTCTTGGTTGCTCGGGTCTTGACAAACTCAGTTTGCGATCGCTAAACAGAGCGAAAACTGAGATAGACAATTAGATAAGTAAATTATACAATGACCACCCTCAAAGCCTCTGAGGAGGGATTAGTAAAAATTAAGCAAGCTAGAAGAGAAAGGGGCTCGACTATAGAAGACCCCAGATGGCTAGTAGAAGCTAGTCAAAAATTAGATCCCGATCGAACTTGGACAGAAGCCGGGCCCTATGCCGATGGCCTGTCGCTGCCAACTTAGAGGCGTTTTTTACGAGGAAGAGAACCCATTAAAGCCAATGCTTTCAGGGCTTTCTGCACGGTTTTGCAGTTGAATTGGCAAGAAATTGTCTCGCGCCCTCCACCCGAAAATCCGCAGCCACCGAATTTAGACATTGATTCGGTAGTGCCAGAGATCCGGCAAAAATGCCACAGCAAAATCCAACAGCTTTACAGCAAAATGCAACTGTTGGATATTGCACAGCCCGTTGATGCCAGCAACCTCTACGTTGAAGTCAACATTTTGGAGGAAATTACCAGTTGGCAGCCGGGAGAAATTAGCGATTTACTCAGAGACTTCAACCCAGATGCGGATAACTTTAACCGCTTGGGATTAGGCAAAGTGCATCAGAAACGAGTACCAGGATTGGATGCGGTGAAATCTCACTCTAAACTAATGGTACTCGGCAAACCTGGTTCCGGTAAAACTACTTTTTTGAAACACATCGCCATTCAGTGCGATCGATCAGAATTTGAAGCCAACAAAATACCCATTTTTATCCCTCTAAAAACCTTTGCTGAACTCGCTAATCTTGACTTATTAGAATATATCAGCGGCGAATTTGCCAGTTGCGGAGTTGAGGCGCGATCGCAAACTGAATTCGCACTCACTCAAGGCAGAGGTCTGATTTTGCTCGACGGCTTAGATGAAGTGCCAGAATCAGATAGCGATGCAGTCGTCAGACAGATTCGTCAGTTTGTCCAAAAGTATTACAACAATCAGTTTATTATTACCTGTCGAATTGCCGCTGCTAAGTACAGATTTCACGACGCAGCCTTTACCTGTGTTGAGGTAGCCGATTTTAATAACAAGCAAATCGCTGCCTTTGCTCGAAATTGGTTTGTGGTATTTTCCCAGAAGATGGAGGCAGGTAAAGCTTTAGCATCTCAATTTGTAGAGATGCTGAAACTGCCAAAAAATCAGCAAATCCGAGAACTGGCAGTAACGCCAATTTTGCTTAATCTGACTTGTTTAGTATTCCAAGCCAAAGCAGATTTTCCATCCAACCGAGCCAAGTTGTATGAGGAAGGAGTGGAAATTATGCTCAGAAAATGGGATGAAACTAGAGGCATTAAGCTGTGTTGCATCTAGATTGCCTATGGTATTAGAGAGGGAGAGGGGGTGAAGGGGAGAGGGGGAGAGGATTTGACGATTTTTGATCGGGACTCGAAATATACAATTTAAATGCACAACAGCTTAAACGGGATGAAGTTTATCGCGATTTGAATTTGTGCCGCCAGAAACATTTACTTGCTTTTGTGGCAGCTATTACTTTCGATCGGGGCGATTACTTTTTTGAAAAAAACACAGTTCAGCAATTGATTGCCGACTATCTAGCTAACTTGCCCGATGCCACAAGTGACCCCGTTAAATTCGAGAGCGATAGTGAGGTTGTCTTGAAGGCGATCGAGGCACAACATGGCTTATTAGTGGAGAGAGCAAGAGGGATTTATTCGTTTTCTCATCTAACATTCCAAGAGTATTTTACTGCTACAGAAATAGTTAACAATTCCACCCCACAAGCTTTGGGAAAACTGGTCAGCCACCTAACCGAGAAGCGTTGGCGAGAAGTCTTGTTGTTAGCAGTTGGGATGTTGCAAAAAGCTGATGACTTGTTGCTGTCAATGAAGCAGCAAGTTGATGGACTGGTCGCTGAGGATGAGCAGTTGCAGCAGTTCCTCCTGTGGGTAAATGACAAATCCCTTTCTGTTGATTTTCCCTACAAACCTGCGGCAGTGAGATTCTTTTACTTTTCCCTTCTCCCATCCCTTGAGCTTGCTCTTAATCGAAACCCTGAACGTTTCCTTGACCCAGCCCTTTACCTTGCCGTTAAACATACCTTTGACCCTGCTATTGAAATTACCCTGGACCTTGTTCTTGACCTTGCCATTTTGCCTGTACTCGACGGTGCTATTGACCCAGCCCTTAGTCTTGCCCACGACATTCTTCTTGTCCCTATTGTTGAACCTGAATTGATGCAAGCACTGCAAGAAATTAAGAAACAGCTACCTCACCCAGATGGTGACAAGGAAATATTTAGGCAATGGTGGCAAGCTAACGGACAAGCTTGGACTCGGGAATTAAGACAAATCATAATTTCCTATCGCAATATAGGTCACGATTGGGAATTTAGCGAACAGCAGAAGTCATTGCTGAGGAAGTATTACGATGCTAATAAATTGCTGGTATATTGCCTCAATAGCGCTTCTAATGTATCTCCTGCTGTGCATTACTCACAAGTTAAGCTAAAAGCACTATTGTCAATGAGTAAAATTACTCATCTTTTACCTGTTGACCCAAT
>NZ_JAUBTO010000287.1:0-4688 GCF_036702495.1 Microcoleus sp. C2D2
TATATTCTACCATGCTGTGCCTAGATTGTGAACCTTCTTTTTTGCTGTTACCCCGATTTATTGAGCGGATACGAAAATTTGTTATGGCGACAAATGAAAGTCAAATAAATCACATTTACGGTTCAGAGGATGCTCGGGGTATTTTACAGCTTGCGATCGACTTTTACGGGTATAAAGTGCGAATTCATGTATGGGGCGCGCGATCGGAAAATGCTTCTGGTTCCATCACCGTAAACCAGTGACCGCTAGAGTAGCCAATTGACAGGAAAATCGGTTTATTTTCGCGCAGGGCGGTTTCTCAGGCTTCGTCGCACCAAGGCCACCAGTCGATCGAATTTTCGGCGTGTTTCGGCAGGTAAATGCTTTGGGATTGAGCAAGACGGTTGACCACAATCAAATATACTTTAACTCGTGCGGGGTAAGCTGGTCAGTTCTCTAGCAGTTTAGCGCGAGATGTTTTAGTTGAGTTGTTGCCGATAATCATGTTTTAATATTATGGCTGATTATCTCGCTCTAACATGAGTTTATCATCTCGGAGAACCTTCAATCAACAGCTAGGACAATTTTTGCTGAGCGCGGCTGTTCCTCCTGCTGTTCTCAAAATGTGCCAAACAGAATCCTCGAACCAAGCTTTTTTAGAAACTAATCTTAACAATTTTCTGGCGAAAGCAGACCCAGAAATAGAATTATTAGTACCGACATTTTTAGGTAACGACCAGCGCCGCTTCTACGGCAGAGGTGTTCCGAAAAGCTTGAAGTTAATCGACAAATTTCAACTAGGAAGCGGTCGGACTTTTCTGGGAAGGAGGTCTGTAGTTTGGAGCGGCGCGGGTTGGACTGGACAGCCGACAATTACCAGAGACGGGGGAAAAACTTATTTAATTATAGGTTCTTTTGACCACAATTTGCGAAAAATAGATATTGCTACCAATAAAGAAGTTTGGCGCTATAAGTTTGATGATGTAATCAAAGGTTCATCAACGATTTATATCGATGAAAAAGCGAGCGCCGAAAACAGAATTGTGATTGTGCAAGGCAGCCGCAGTGGCGGTGGCGGCAAAAATGTCGTGCCGAGTTTTAGGGCAATATCTTTTAGAACTGGCAAGGAACTTTGGAAATTGGACATCAGGAGAACGCCCAGCTACAGCCGGGATAATGACAGCAGCGCTTTGTACCTCGGCGGTGGCGTTTTGTTCAATGCGGGGGAAAATGCGATCGGCTATTTTCTTGAGAGTTCGACAAGCAAGGTAAAGCTAAAACAAGGAATTAAGCAGCCAAATATATTGTCGGAAGTACAGCTTTATGCAGCAGGAGATATCAGCAAGCACGGCGGCAACTTGGTAGCGGAATCATCGCCATCAAGGCTCAAAGATAGAATATTTATAGCTGCTGGTTCCGGTCATATTTACGGTATTAGCATTGAAACTAAAAAGATAGTCTGGGATTTCTATACTGGTTCAGATTTGGACGGAAGTGCTGTAATTTCTAAATCTGGAAAACTGTTTTGTGCTATTGAAAAACAATACATTCAGGGCAACGGCGGCGTGCTGAAGCTGAATCCAAACAAGGAACCGAATGCCAGTGTCGAATGGTTTTTGCCGACTGGAAATCGCCGACTTTCTAGCTGGGAAGGCGGGATAATTGGCTCGGTGGCGTTGAATGATGAGTACAATTCAGGGGAGTTCCCGGCGCTGTTTGCCACAAATGCGATCGACGGCAATTTGTACATTGGTTCCCAAGATATGATTACAGGTAAAAAAACTGCTGTACCTTGGCGAAAGCAGTCTTACGATACTCCTGTAATAGTGTTTAAAAAAGAGATTGGTTCTTCAATTTCGACTCCGATTTTTACCGATGGTAATAAACTGATCGGTGCGGGATACAATGGTGTTTATTTGTTCAATTTGAACTGGGAACGAGCGAAGTCTGGGGATAAGAATGCTTTGAGGAATGCTAAAGGCGAGTTTTATCATTTAAAAGTAATAGAATCGGGGAGATTTAAACCGGGTTTGTCATTTGAGGCGACGCCTGTAGTTTGGGACGGAATTGTGAGGATTTGTGCGAGGGATGGCTGGATGTATACTTTGGGGTGAAATTGATTTTTGCACCTGTATCAGGAACAGGCAAGATGCCTGTGAAGCGAGAGAATTGACTTATTGTGGAACAGGCATCTTGCGTATCAGGAACAGGCAAGATGCCTGTGAAGCGAGAGAATTGACTTATTGTGGAACAGGCATCTTGCCTGTTCTTAAAAAGGTGTTGAAATCCGCCAATGTCACCACCTGCCGTATCAGGAACAGGCAAGATGCCTGTGAAGCGAGAGAATTGACTTATTGTAGAACAGGCATCTTGCCTGTTCTTAAAAAGGTGTTGAAATCCGCCAATGTCACCACCTGCCGTTTAACTGCGGTTATCTCTATCATAGAAAGGATGTCAGGAATTATAGGAAACTTGTTATGGCGACAAATGAAAGTCAAATCAATCAAATTTACGGTTCAGAGGATGCTCAAGGTATTTTACAGCTTGCGATCGCGCGGCGACAGGATGAAGGGGAATTATCCAGAGTCCAGCTTTTCGAGATTGCGGCGGAATTGGGCATTTCGGAATCGGATATTCTGGCGGCGGAACAGCAATGGTTAGCAACTAGAGGAGAATTTCAAGAAAAGCTGGTTTTTAACAGTTACCGTCGTCGCAAATTGCATAAAAATGTGACAAAATACGGCATTATCAATACTTTTTTAGTTTTGTTTAATCTAGCAGCAGCGCACGAGCTTTCTTGGTCGCTTTTCATTTTACTAACGTGGGGATTGGGATTGTCGCTAAATGCTTGGAATGTTTATCAAACTGAAGGGGAAGATTACGAACAAGCGTTTCAGCGGTGGCGTTTGAAGAAACAGGTGGGACAGTCTATCGGTACTGCGACAGATAAGTTTATGAAGTGGTTGCAGTCTTGATATGCAGTCATTTTTATGGTGCGCCGCGCGCACTTTACGACTTACATCTCATCTTCCTTCGCGGGAATATTCAGTTTTCACATATTGTCTCACCAATGGGGATAAATTGAAAAGCGCTTGATTATCTTGTTCTTGTTTTTCAATCAATACTCGATTTTCCAATGATTGCTGTACATTGAATAAATCGTCCGGCGATAATTGCACATTTTCTCTAATTTGAGAAATTGCAACAGGCTGGATTTCATTCCCGATGCAGCAGATTACCTGTTTCTCTAATTCTGATAAGCGATCGCGCTGCTGCTGCAATCTTGCTTTTAATTCTTCTCCCAAGAATAGCATATCATATTTTAAGAATTCGGTCCCTCGACCGCTAAATAATTCTTGAATCATGGCTGCAACTATTTTCAACCATAAGGGATGGCCTCGATAAGTGTTAATTAGGGTTTCCCATTTCTCCGGTTCTCGTCAACATTTTTCTCTGAGGATTTCGCCGGCTGCTACACCTAAACCGTTGAGTTGTAAGCTGCGAACGCGGGCGTTCGATCTTGTTAATGCGACAATTTATCTAGGCAGTTCCCAGCTATTTAAGATTAATCAACTACTGAAACTGAGATTGGATCAAAAAATTAGCCTGTCGCAAATAGACTTGGATGAATTTATAGAACATCTAGAAGAACTAGAACAAAATCCCAATCAACCTACTATGCAATAAATGAGTTAAATTTTTAAAAAAGTCGGATAATAGCTAGGGTCTAGCTAATGAGAATTGGCTCTCCGCGAAGTTTAACAAATAGCGATTCTGACTCAAACAGATTTTATTAATGGTTATTTTCCTAATTAACTTTTTTTATTTCCGCTCCCACTGTTGGGTCAAAATTTATCGGCTGGTGATGGAATCTGACGATGGGAAATCATTGATTATATCGGACAATAGTTAGAGTAGCGATCGCATATTCTCTCAGCCGTCAAGGGGCGATCGCAAATTCCGTTTTCTGGTGCGATCGAGCTTATCCTCACCGTAAACTATTAAATTTCAGCTTCAGTCTTGCTCGTTGCTGTCGCTTCTCTGCGGTTGCGATCGATCGTCGCTTTGAATTCTCCCCTCAGATTTAGCCTCATCTACTGCTTCTTGAATTAATGTCAACACCATATTCGAGACCGGCCGATAATGCGATTTGGCTAACCGTTCTAGGTCTGCTTTAAGTTCTTCTGGAAGATATACAACTATTCTGGGGAGTTTTGCTGGCAAGGCTGTTATTTGTGCTTTTACTGCCCTATTGTACCTTTTTTTGACCTCTACAGTATCAATTTTACCCTCACGGGTTAACTCGGAGTGCATACCGTAATACTTTAGAGTTGACACAAAACCAAACCCCCACCGCTCAGACTGACGATCGTTCGGTGGGGGCTGAAACTGCCATATTTAGGAGAAACTGTATGATCTCACAGCCTTGCATCAGTTCCTGAACTGCTCCGGGAAGAAATTCCTGACGTACCTCTTGCGGAAGCAACCGATTCGTTTGCTGTTGTGTGGCGTTCCCAAAGCGGTAGACAGTTTCGTTAATCTGTTGCACGTTTTAGGTTTTGCAGAAGTTGGGGAATGGAGCCCGCCTCTACCATCGCCGATACCGGGTGAGGTAATTCGGATTTTAACCCGTTAAGCTGTTTCGCATTTAAATTGTGATAATAGCATTTCCTTTGTTTTTAAGTTTCCGTCCCCATTTGATAACCAAT
>NZ_JAUBTO010000288.1:0-4587 GCF_036702495.1 Microcoleus sp. C2D2
GGCAGCCAGTCGCGATCAAACTGCTGCGAAATGACTTTCCCTGCTTCAACGAACTGGTGCACTTCCGCAACCAGTACATCATTGCTAAAAACTTAGAGATCCCCGGCAGTGTCAAGGCATACAGCCTGGAGACTTACCAGAACCACTATGCTCTGGTGATGGAAGACTTTGGCGGAATTTCCTTAAGTAGTTACCTCGCTCTTCTAGCATCAGAGAGCAAGGAACCCCTAGAAGGCTTGCCCGTTAGCGAGTTTCTGCCCATGGCGATTCAAATTGCCAACTCCCTCGACGGACTTTATCGCCACCGAGTCATCCATAAAGACCTCAAACCCGCCAACATTCTAATTAACCCCAGCAGCAAAGAAGTCAAGCTGATTGACTTCAGCATCGCTTCCCTGCTGCCGCGCGAAACCCAAGAAATTCAAAATCCCAACGTCCTCGAAGGCACCTTACCTTACATATCTCCCGAACAAACTGGGCGAATGAACCGAGGCATTGATTACCGCACAGATTTCTACTCGCTGGGAGTCACATTCTACGAATTACTAACAGGAAAGTTACCCTTCCAAACCGATGACCCAATGGATTTGGTACACTGCCACCTCGCCAAACAGCCTATCCCAGCCTCAACAGTCAACAATAGCGTTCCATTGGTGCTGTCACAGATTGTCAGCAAACTGATGGCGAAGAATGCTGAAGACCGCTATCAAAGCGCCCTAGGACTCAAGTACGACTTAGAAACTTGTTTATCCGAGTGGCAAGAGACAGGGGCGCTGACTAACTTTAAAATAGGGCAGCGAGATTTGTGCGATCGTTTCCTCATCCCAGAAAAGTTGTACGGTAGAGAAAGCGAAGTATTCTCTCTGCTAGCGGCGTTTGACCGCGTGAGTGCAGGTAGCACTGAAATGATGCTCGTTTCTGGTTTTTCTGGTATTGGTAAAACCGCTGTCGTTAACGAAGTTCACAAACCAATTGTCCGGCAGCGCGGCTACTTTATTAAAGGCAAATTTGACCAATTTCAACGCAACCTTCCCTTCTCAGCTTTTGTCCAAGCTTTTCGCGATTTAATGGGACAATTGCTATCGGAAACCGATGCCCAAGTAGAACAATGCAAGTTAAAAATTTTGGCAGCTTTGGGCGATAGCGCTCAGGTAATCGTTGAAGTCATTCCCGAACTCGAACGTATTATCGGGCCGCAACCGCCAGTACCCGAACTTTCTGGCAGTGCCAGTCAAAATCGCTTCAATTTGTTGTTGGAAAAGTTTATTAAAGTCTTTACAACAAAAGAACATCCCTTAGTAATTTTCTTGGACGATTTGCAATGGGCAGACTCAGCATCATTGAAGTTGATGCAACTGCTGATGAGCGATATTGATAACCGCTATCTCTTATTAATTGGAGCTTATCGGGATAACGAAGTATTTGCAGCGCATCCATTGATGCTGACGTTAGCAGATATTCAAAAAACTGAAGCCAAGGTGAATACTATTACCTTAGATCCCCTCGCTCGCTCGGACGTAAATAGTTTAGTTGCCGATACTCTAGCTTGTTCTACAGCGTTGGCTCTGCCTTTGACAGAACTCGTTTATCAGAAAACCAAAGGCAATCCATTTTTCAGCACACAATTCCTCAAATCTTTGCATGAAGATGGGCTAATTGAATTTAATTTTGAAGCTCGGTATTGGCAGTGCGATATTTCTCGAGTGCGCACCTTGGCACTAACGGATGATGTAGTAGAATTCATGGCACTTCAGTTGCGAAAGTTGCCAACCAGGACACAGTCAGTTTTAAAGTTAGCTGCTTGTATTGGCAATCAGTTCGATTTGGCGACCTTAGCAATTGTTGATGAAAATTTGCCAGTAGAAACCGCATCCGCTTTATGGAAGGCGCTGCAAGAAGGGCTAATTTTACCCATTAGTGAAATTTATAAGTTTTATCAAGCAGAGGGGAATAGCGAATTAGTAATCGGGAATGGGAAGGAATTTGACCAATTATCAATTACCCACGACCAATTACCCAAATACAAGTTTTTACACGATCGGGTCCAACAAGCTGCCTATTCCCTGATTCCCGATGACCAAAAACAGGCGACTCATTACCAAATCGGACAACTGCTTCTACAACAGATTTCCGCACAAGCAAGAGAAGACCGTATTTTTGAAATCGTCAATCAATTAAATCACGGAACTGCTTTAATTACCCAACCAACTCAACGAGAAGAATTAGCCCAACTCAATTTAATTGCCTGTCGCAAAGCTAAAACTTCAACCGCCTATCAAGCAGCGCATGAATATGCGACAGTGGGATTGTCTCTCTTGGCAAAAAATACTTGGGAGCAGCAGTATGAAATGACCCTCGCCTTATATGAATTAGCTGCAGAAGTAGCAATGCTAAACGGTAACTTTGAGGCGATGGAACAGTTCATTGATATTGTCCTTCAACAGGCAGGGTCCTTACCTAAAAAAGTCAATGTTTACTGTATTAGAATTCAATCTCATATTTCCCAAAGTAAACTGACATCAGCGATCGCGATCGCCCAACCAGTCTTACAACAGCTTGGTGTCACCTTTCCTGAAACACCGACACCATCAGATATTCAACAGGAAATCCAACAGATTGAGGAACTCATTGGAGATCGGGAAATCGCTGATTTGGTTCACTTGCCTGAAATGACAGATGCAGAAAAACTCGGTACTCTTAAAATTGTCAATATCATTATCCCAGCCGCTTACCTCACTGGCTCTGCGCTGTACCCATTGCTGAATAGTTTGTCCGTTAAACTATCAATTCAGTACGGTAACACATCGACTTCTGCTTTAGGCTATGCAACCTATGGCAACATTCTCTGCAATTTCTTTCAAATAGATACAGGATCGCAGTTTGGTTCCCTGGCACTCCAGATTATTTCAAAACTCGATGCCAAAGCAAGTAAAACAGATGTTTTGATGATCTTGGGGATATTTATTGTACACCGCAAATCTCACATTAAAGAAACACTACCCCTCTTGCAAGAGGGTTACACCAGTGCCCTAGAATTTGGAAACCTAGTACTTGCTGGATATAATGGGCACACTTTTTGCCTCAATTCTTTTTGGTGCAGTCAACCCCTGGCTACCTTAGAGCAGGATATTTGCGCCTACTGCCATAGTTTGATGCAATTAAATCAATTGACAACCGCAAATTATTGCCGGATTTATTGGCAACCTGTTTTAAATCTGCTAGGTCTTGCAGAACATACCACCCTTTTGTCTGGAAAAGCCCTTGAAGAAACAGAATTTCTCCAGCAGCTAGAGTCTGCCAAAGATGGATATGGATTGTATATTTTCCATTTGTATAAACTGATGCTTTGTTTCTTGTTTGGAGAAATTGAGCCAGCGAAAAATCATGCTATTGAAGTCAGGCGCTATTTTATGGCTGGTGCGGGATTAGTCAGCGAACCAGTATTTTATCTTTATGATTCTCTGCTAATTTTGGCACAATTAAATCCACAGTTAGATGAAGCATCAGAAGCATTGCAGGGTGTAATAGAAAACCAAACCAAGTTACAGCAATGGGCAGATCATGCACCCATGAATTATCAACATAAGGTTGATTTAGTAGAGGCGGAAAAAAGTAGAGTGTTCGGAGAAAAAGCGAAAGCAATTGAGTTTTACGACCAGGCAATTTCTGGAGCCAAAGCCAACGAATATATCCAAGAAGAAGCACTTGCTAACGAACTGGCAGCAAAGTTCTACCTAGATTGGGGCAAAGAGCGCATAGCTGGGGAATACATGACTCAAGCCTACTATGCTTACGCTCGTTGGGGTGCAAAAGCCAAAGTCGCTGACTTAGAAGCTCGCTATCCTCAACTACTTACACCTATATTAGAGCAAACCCGTTCTCCTCTCTCCGCTCACGAAACTCTCTTGACATTGGGTAGTGTCACCTCCACCAGTTCGGCCACATCCAGTAGTAGTGTTTCTGTAGCTTTAGATTTAGCTACTATTCTCAAAGCTTCCCAAGCAATATCCCGTGAAATAGACCTCAAAAAACTACTGACATCGTTGCTTTCGATCGCGATCGAAAATGCAGGAGCCGATAAGTGCGTGTTAATGCTCTTGCAAGACGATCGACTGTTAATTAAAGGGTCGATTACTCTGGGGACAGAGCCAGTCGTGTTGCAACACCTTCCCATTGAAAACAGTCAGGAGCTTCCCTTAAAACTAATCTACAAAGTCAAGCATAACCAGCAGAATACTGTGCTAATTGATTTGAGTGCCGAGCCGAATTTAGCTAACGATCCATATATCATTAATCAGCAACCCAAGAGTATTTTGTGTAACCCGATTTTGCATCAAGGTAAGTTAATAGGCATTTTATATCTAGAAAATAATTTAACAACGGGGGCGTTTACGCGCGATCGCGTCGCCATCCTCAACATCCTGTGCTCGCAAGCTGCAATTTCCCTACAGAACGCCCGACTGTATCAGCAATCCCAGGAATATGCCCAAAAACTAGAGCTTTATCTCAGCGATCTCAAACAGATGCAGTTGCAATTGGTGCAGGGTGAGAAGATGTCAGCTCTCGGCAATCTCGTGGCAGGGGTAG
>NZ_JAUBTO010000289.1:0-4537 GCF_036702495.1 Microcoleus sp. C2D2
CAAGAATTATTTTTTCTTGTGGGATGGGCATCTTGCCCGTCCCATCAATTGAGGAAAAGGACTTTTGCAAGAGGTCTAATCTTTTGTGTTAGTGTGGCCTTTTTGAATTATTTGACCTAAAAGTGAGACGCCAGCCCCGGGCTACCGACATGAGGATAAGCCGATTTGTGGCTTTAGCCACAGTAAAAGGGAAGAGAGGCATGGTAAAATACGACTGTGCTGATCGAGTAGGAATCACATAAGAGCGCATTGAAATATCCTAGAGGGCGAGCAATGCCGGCAACGGACACATCCGATTGATTCGGAATAGTTAAAGGGCAAATAATGGCAGGATAGGGATCGTTCAATCTTTAAAAATGAAGGAAAAAAGAAAGTATGCGATCCGGAAGAACGAGAGTTCTTTGAGTGAGTAGAGGGATATTTGAATGTCCCGTTGTCGCCTTGAAGATGGGCAAGAATCCCCCGGCTTTAGATGTGCGGAGGTTCAAACTCTCACTTTGGCCGCTGGCAGTTCGATCGCCTGCGCGATTGCGTTCCCGGCTTGGCGTCCGGGAGATATCGTCGCTTTGTGAGGACTGGGTTCACTAGCTATTAGTTTCCCATTCCCAGACATCTTCAAAAACTTTTTAGCGGGAATATGGCTGCTGTTGCACGAACCGTTTCAATTTGGCGATCAGATATTTGTAGAAGGCTTTCAAGGTACTGTTGAAAAGATTTCGATGCGTTCAACTCAAATTATGACAGATCGGGGAGAGCGAGTTATCGTGCCGAATGCGATCGTATTTAGGGCTTGCTGAATAAGTTATGGAAAACCAAAAGCAGGAGCGATGGGTAATTCAAGCAGAGTTAAAAATATGTTTTGGCAGCAGCGAGTCGCCCCACTTATAATTTTTGATTATCCTCAACCCAAAAACAAGTGTTGTTTTCCCCGAGCAGCATAAAAACACACAAAAAACCCGGCGCAGCCAGGTAGAAAAGTTCATGACTAAAAAAGCAATAGCAATAGCGGTGTGTGAAGTATTATCAAGTTTTGCGATCGCGCGATGAGACTAAATCTGCCTTTGCCTTGCCCAAACTTTCTGACAAATTGCATTCCTAATCCTCTCATATAGCGGTTCTCAAGCGTGGTGAGGTATGGGGGCGAGTCCTATGCCTATGCCCTATGCCCTATGCCCACGGAGGCCTATGCCCTATGCCCTATGCCCGCGAGAGCACCTCATGTTACGCTCGAAAGGTTATATCATGTCCGATCGATTAACCATAATATCCCGGTCGGGGCGGGTTTTTGAGATGGGAGATTGTGGGCAGGTATTGTTGGTGAGGGGAGCCCCTACAAAAATCGCGGTTTCTCGACCGGACATGATATGACTTCTTGCTTCTGACTTTTCAAATCAAGCAAAAGGCGAGCCAATTTCCGGTTAGCGTGCCTGCAAATTGTATTCTATTTTTTGAAGATCCCTGGTCTAAAGCCGGGGGATTCTTGCCCACCTTCAAGGCGACAAGGGGAAATTCAAATCTCCCTCTACTCACTCAAAGAACTCTCGTTCTGATTCGCGGATACTTCTGACTCCTTAAGGTTTTTAAGGTTGAACCATCCCTATCCGGCCATTATTTGCCCTTTAACTATTCCGAATCAATCGGATGTGTCCGTTGGCGGGGTGGCTCGCCCTCTAGGATATTTCAATGCGTTAAAGGTTATTCTTACTTTGCACCATTGCTTATGGCTATTCTACCATAGTGGTTTTAGCAATACGATCGTTTCACCGGACTTTTAAGTCCCTACCGACTTATCCCCATGTCTAAAGCTAGGGGCTTGCATCAGGCTTTTTGGTCAAACGTAATTGAGCCGATTCTTCACGTTGAAAAAAATTATGAAGCCGTCTTGCTACCAAGGCGGCGGCGGCGCGCTGCAACCAAGCCACCCAAACCCAGAGCCAAACCAGTCATCGTCATTGGTTCGGGAACTGCTTGTGCAGTCACTGTGAAGTCTTGGAAGTCTGAGTCGGCGCCGTTACCGCGATCGTCGAAGGAGATTGCCGTGCCTTGGGCTGGATTAAACAAAGAAGAACGTCCATCGATGAAGCTTCCGGGATTTCCTGCGAATTTTTTATGGTCTGGTGGGTCGAGGACTAGAGGCAGCAGTTGATTAGCGTTGCCAAACACGGCTTGCTGGGTGCGGCCGGGGAGGTTCAAGGCTGTGGTCGAGTAGACAATGCCCGCGTTGCTGCCGTCGAGTCCCACGCTCTTGAGTCCCAAAGTGTAAGTTTTATTTGCCTCGAATATGAATGTTGCAATGCCACTACCCAAGACTGTAGTGCCGAGAGTTCCTTTCCAGTCGCCCGTCGCGCCGATGTCTGAGGGTTGAACTTCGCTAAACAGGGCTGTCAAGAAACTGGCTTTCCCGCCATCGACAGAGTAGACTCCCAAAGAGGAAGTGTACGCACCGTAAGATTGTCTGAAGTTAAAGATGACCGGTGTATTGTGCTCAAATTGGATGGCGTCGGTACCAAAGGTGAAGGCATGAGCTGGAGCAGCGGCGCCAAACAGAGCTGTGGCGGCTGCGGTAGCTGTTAGGGCGGATAAGAATTTGGTATTCATAATCTGTTCCGTTTGTGAGATGGCCTGTAATAATTTTATTATCGGATACTTTACTTGGTATTTTTTGCACTTTATGTCAATTTTTACAGATTCTTTATCAAGCCTTTACACCTCCTTCACAAATGCTGTCGCTTGAATCGGATTGCAGGGCGATCGCTCCCTAAAAATACACACCAAATAATTATAAAAATTGTGGCTTGAAACCTTGAATTCGCGGGTCTGGGAGCGCGGAGCAGCCAAACTGATTTGGATCGCGCTTATGCTAATTTTTTATTTTATTCTCAAGTCTAAATCCTCCACCGCCCACATTTAAGTATAAATACGGTAAAACCATGATCCACTGATAGTTGCAGGAGTTTTCTATTAACCACAAACTGGGAATATTGGTTTTTTGGGAGTTGCGTATGGTAGTTAAAGAAGTTTATTTATCCGGTAAATTACGTAGCAACTGCGATCGTTGGGTTTACATCTTTTGGTTAAATTAAATACAGCGCTTTGCATCTAAATGGACTACACCCCTTCCACCCTCCCCGAAGTTCGGGGAGGGTGCCCGATAGGGCGGGTGGGGTGAATGTACTTCACTCAGTTGAAATCTGCTGTATATCCCACGCCGTGAACTCTCCCAAAGATGCGACGAGATGAAATGGGAGCATATTGAAGCGGTCAAAGAGCGGATTTCCGTTACATAAAACTTACCCAAAGTTACCCACAATTCTACAAATCTGGACTTTGGTGTTGACGAACTGTTTCGCTCTGGCAGTGTCGGCACTCACCAGTCCACAGGCTAACCCCGTCTAACTGACGGTTTTTGACAAATTAATTGCAGCTATTTGTCGCTAAACGTCAAGCCGGAAACTAATGAACCCTCTATTGGCAGTAGGACTGATTGTAGCAGACTTGGTTAATATCGGTGGCAATCGTTCATAGGTTTTAATAATTCCCATCAGAGGAACTTGAATCTTGTTCTTGCCTTGGACTTTAACAGCACCTTCTAGAGTGAAAGAATCTCGATGACCCTTCTTTTTGAATCTGGGAGCACCACTGGTTTTTTTAAAGCATCTATCCCAGACCCTCCTTAATGCCCTCAAAGATTCTTGTGGGGGCGACAAAGAGCATTCGTAGTACCAAGCACAATTAGGCTTCACTAACGCTACTAACAATTTATGCAAGTCAATAGCGATCGTCAATTTTAATTTGTCCGAAAGATTAGTTTAGTTGTGTTCGAGAATATTTTTGGTTAACCACAATCCCCAATGCCATGCGTGACGTGAAACGCCACAAGGTTTCATCAATGCTGTGGGTTGTTGGTTATTCAGTTTCAATTTTGTGAAAGAAACCTAAAAGCATTACTGCACCTCCTTAACTACTTGCGCCATACCCTCAATCAGTTTCTGATTTTTCTGACTGCGCGCGTCCATAAAGACCTGCGCTAAACACAGTAATAAGCTCAATCATGTCTGGCACTAATTCTTCCTCAAAGGTTGATTCCTTTGACTTACAGCCTATTCCAGGTTTATCAACTACACCACAGAAACCGGGTTTCTTTACAGTTATCGCATCATTACTGATTCTGTTCAACAAACCAGTATTTTGTGCTACACATACATGGAATATGCTGTATTAATGATGATTACTTCGGTTTCAAATTCAGCACACCTAGCAAAAACCAATTCAGCGCCCAACCTCAATAGTCGGTCTTTATGAGTTAAAACTAGACAACCTACATCACCGCATAATTCGTTTAAGAAGTTTTTGAAGTCTTCTTTTGTTATATAGCGGTTCTCAATAAAATGAGGTACACACCGCTCGCAACTGATGCCCACACCAGGCTTATGCCCTATGCCCACGGAGGCCTATGCCCTATCATTTGTGACAAGTTAAGAAAAAGTGCAAATTGTCAAGGGGGTAGACAAAAAAAGGTAAAATAGGATGAAACCTT
>NZ_JAUBTO010000290.1:0-4472 GCF_036702495.1 Microcoleus sp. C2D2
GCTATATATTGATTCCATGGCTTTATCCCTCCCAATTTAAAACTATTAAATTTGTCTAAATATCTGCGGAATGTGGGATGAAAGCATGGTCAGTCAAAGTTTTGACGGCTAGCCAGGCGAGCTTGAAATCAACCCCGCTCCCCTCTACCCATTCATTGATGTGCTTGACCTTGAGTTCTAAGATTTCTTCTTCGCTTAACTGTGAAGTTTTGTTAAGTTGGTCTAGTTCTGAAGTAGCCATATAGTGTCAGTTGCCTCAATAAATTGTTGACAACCGCTACCCCTGGTGTTAAAGTTGAGAAACAAGTGTGCCGCGATATGCCCTTCCGGCAAGGGTAAGTTTAAAAATTAAACTTAATGTTGTTATAGTGAGCTTGTTATTTTAAATCGATTTGTTTCCGCGTCCTTACCAGGGATAGCGGACTTTTTTTGTCCGCGAGCGGGTAGGGCAAGAGTACCTTCTTTAAGATTCCAGTTTCTTGCTCTGTCAGTATTCTATCGCATCATTACACAAAAAAGTAAAAATTTCACACTGTAGCAGGATGACATCCAGCGCAAAATATGTTAATAGACGTGAGTAAATTTTCAGCCCGAACCATAATATGGTTCGGAATATTTTCGCAAGTACAGGCGTCAAGAAAAAGTGACATACTTTGATATACTCTTTTGCCGAACCATAATATGGTTCAGAAAATATAACGCTATACAAAGCGCTACGCACACTTAGGGAACCATAATATGGTTCGCTAGATGCACGCAGCGTGTTTCCGCTTTTAATTTTGCGGTCAACTCATCATTGAAACCAGCTTCCCTACACTTACCCCGTAAATTTCACTTATTAGCGTCACTGTTTCTGGGACAACACCTACCCTTTTCAACACTGCGATAGCGCCCTCTAAGGGCATCATCTTAGTGCTTTGAGCATCTATAGCAGCTAAGCGGGTATTAGTAGCTTCACGCTTCAAATAGGTACTCGTATTCATTGCTGTAGAGTGACCTAAGTTAGCGGCTCTATCCTCGGCAGATATGCCTGCCTGTTTCCCATTCTGGTTAGCCAAGTGACGCAGGGCGTGTGTTTGGGTAACAGGTGCCTTCCAACGGCGCAAAGCCAGTCCTGCTGAGTGGCTGTATTTCTCACAGATGACCCTAGGGTCAGTAGACTTAATAACAAACTCAGGCGGTGAACCGCTTTTAATATTCAGCTCATCTATTAAATTAGGATGCGAGGGAGGAAGCATGGGCGCTGCCAAGCGATAGCCTGTTTTAGTGGTAGTGCCACCAACGGTTACGTCACCTACCACAGCTATCATCCTGAGGTTGCTAGTGTCCCGTAATGCGGGTATAGTTACCCCGTCCTTGGTTTTGAATGGTTTATCTAAGTTCTGAATGGCGAACACCTCATGGACTCGAAAGCCGTAGATAAGCTGCATTGAGAATACCCATAACCATTGGTCACGACGATGTGCGTACTTTTCACCCGCCTCTAGGCGGCATTGGTGCATCCACATTAAAAACGAATCAAGCTCAGCGTTCTGAAGTTCACGGAACTTGATTTGAGTATGCTTTATTGCTGCGAGTGCTTCAATTACATTGGTATGACCTACCACAGCAGCTAATTTTTTGAAAGCATACAGGCAATCGCCGTATACTTTGGTACCACGCTCCTTCGTGTTGAGCGCTTCCAACAAGTCTTTAGCGTTGAATAATCGCTGCTGTGGCAATAAAACATAAAAGCGCCCGTAGACCGACTTATAAGTCGCTTGCTGTGATATTGAAGTGCGATCGCGCAAACGGTGTTTTTTATCTGTGCCAGCCCAGTACGCGGCTTCTGCTTTAGCTATTCCTTCAGCAAAGGTTACAAGGTCATTTTTAATTTTATGTACCTTGAGAATCTCCTTCTCATACCACGCTAAGAACTCTGATTCAGACTGAATCCGCTTTAGAGCCTCGGCTACCCTTTCAGCCTTCACTAAGGCTGAGGTAATGCCCTGCATGGTGCAAGTCTCGCCACTGGTACGCTCAATGCGCTTAGTCCCAAGTGTAATTTGTAAACTAAGATAGGTGCGATCGCCTTTTTGAACTCGCTTAAGGCTTACGCCCCTAGGTGCTGCCTTCTGACATTCCTTCAGATAGGCGCCGATGCGCTCGTGTCCAATATCGGTTTCCCCCAAAATTTCCTCACTTAATTGTTGAGTTTGCTTATTTTGAGGAAAACTAAATAACGACACCTTTAAGCTTAAACATTAAACTTAAAGTAACTTAACCCAAGGTCGGCAGTTCAAATCCTACATCGCCCATCCCAAAAGTCAATTTCCCACTTATCTGCGGAGCTCGAAACCCCGTTTCTGCCTAGACGCTCCTTGCTAAAGTCAATATTTATCTAAAAAACCGGGTTTCTCTGTGTAATTTATGCGCAAGACCAGAAATTCGGTTTTTTCGTAGGTGTTTCGTGGCCAAGCTCAATCTCGATCGCGAGAAACCCGGTTTCTTTGACAACCTGGTCTTAATTTGCCAGCAACTAAATTTAACATTTTGTGGCGAATGTCTCAAAAGTTGGCACCCAATGCTAGAAAATTAATTTATTGATTTTCTTTTTTAGAACCGTGTATATGAACCCTAAAATAACCAGTTCGATCGCGTGGCAGCAAGCTGAACTACTGATGCAGCCAGCGATGATCCGAGTGATCGACAACATCCGCAAACAATTAGAAGAGTCTGTCTGGACGGGCACTTATCAAGAAGTGCAGATTCCAATTCCGGGCTATCAACTACTTTTAGAGCTTCAAGGCGAGCAAAGATGCATCGATATTTGGGAACTTTGCTATCGAGTCTGCTTTCTCAACTACCAGCCCGCCCACACTCAAATCCAAAGCCAAGAAGTTGTAATTGATACTAGCTTGATTGACGATGACACTGGCGATGTAGATTGGAATCGTCTTGATGCCAAAGCTAGCCAATTAATACAAGAAATATTCGCTAATTTGGACAAATAGTCAGTTGTCAGTTGACAAGAAAGCAGTAGTCATCAGTCATCAGTCAACAGTCAACAGTCAACAGTCAACAGTCAACAGTCAACAATCAACAAAATTTTATGCTGATTCAGGAATTGCACGACATTCAAGCAGAGGCAGGTGCTACTTTTGCAGAGTTAACAACCAAAGAAATTGTGCCTGTCAGTTTTGGTAACGACGCAGAAGCGATCGCAGCAACTAAACAAGGTGCGGCTTTGTACGATCGCACTCACTGGGGACGCATTCAAATCTCAGACAGCGATCGCCTGCGGTTCTTGCACAATCAAAGTACCAATAACTTCAATATACTCAAACCCGGTCAAGGTTGCGACACCGTTTTCGTGACTTCCACCGCCCGGACGATCGACCTCGCCACCGCTTACGCTACAGAAGATGCCGTACTGCTGCTAGTCTCAGCCAACCGCCGCCGCCAACTACTGGAATTGCTCGATCGCTATATTTTCCCAATGGATCGCGTTGAGTTAACAGATTTAACCGATACAACAGTTGCTTTCAGTTTCCTCGGCCCGGAAAGCACTCAACTACTAGAAAAAATCGGAGTTACCGAACTCGAAAATCAACCTTACGCTACTCACAAATTGATAAAAACCCCCCCTCTTTCCCCCCCTTACCAAGGGGGGGATGAAGGGGGGGTTCGAGTCGCTGTTGGTAGCGGTTTAGCAACTCCCGGATACACGTTAATTGCGCAAGCTGGCGATGCAGCCAACTTGTGGAAAGAATTAGTCAAAGCTGGGGCCGTACCGATGGGCGATCGAGTTTGGGAACAACTGCGAATCGAACAAGGACGCCCCGCCCCCGATTTTGAACTAACAGATGATTACAACCCCCTAGAAGCCCGCCTTTTACACACGATTACCTATGACAAAGGCTGCTACATCGGTCAAGAAACAATTGCCCGGTTGAACACCTACAAAGGAGTCAAACAGCAACTTTGGGGGGTGCATTTGAGCGGTGCGGTTGAACCCGGAACAGCAGTCACAATCGGAGACGAAAAAATCGGCAAACTCACCAGTTTTACGGAAACTGAATCCGGCTTTTTTGGTCTTGCTTACATCCGCACAAAAGCGGGAGGCGAAGGGCTGAAAGTGCAAGTCGGATCGGTGCCAGGGGAAGTAGTAAATGTACCTTTCTTGAGTTCGTAGTTGCGATCGGTCGCCTGTTGGGGCCGCAGTGCCAAAAACTTTTTTGTTGAGGTTGATTTGGGAAAAATGCTAACACCATAAATTGGTTCAAAGTCCTATCTTTAGATAGATCTGCAAACCAACAACAGCAATTCTTGTATATTACAGTCGTCACCGAAAAAACAGAGTTTTTCAATGAAAAAGTTTACATCGCGCTTAGTTACAATTTGCCTGCGAGTAGGCATTGGTGACAAGTTAAGGCTGTAAGTCTTTTGTCAAGAGGCTTTCGGAGAGTTCTTAAAAAAGAATTGGTCAGACC
>NZ_JAUBTO010000291.1:0-4469 GCF_036702495.1 Microcoleus sp. C2D2
TGGAGATTGAGGATAGGTTTGGACACTAACCTAGAGAAGTCACCTCCTCACTCACAACATGCGACATCGTGTCGCGCCAACAAAGTCGTCTGCGTATCTGATGAGTTTGGGTTGGGATACGTCATCTCTCCCAAACTTCCGTCTTGCACCTTTGATGCACCCGTTACTGTAAGCTGGGTAGGCTTCTTCGATTGCCATTTGCATTCCGTGTAGTGCGATATTCGCCAACAACGGGGAGATGACACCCCCTTGAGGAGTTCCACTATCCGTTTCCTTCCAGTTACCCTCCTCAAACACTCCTCCTTTCAACCAGGCTTTGATTTGTCGCCTGAATTTAGGAATAGTGTTAATTTTTGCCCGGAGCCTTTGGTGGTTTATTTTGTCAAAACACTTTGCTATGTCGGCGTCGAGGACGTATTTTGGCTTAGCCGTTATTACTATTCTTATTGCCTCAATGGCATCGTGGCATGACCTTCCCGGTCTAAACCCGAAGGATTCGCTTTCAAATTTGGCTTCCCATTCGGGTTCAAGCGTTAATTTTAATAGCGCTTGCTTGGCTCTGTCTCTGATAGTTGGAATGCCTAGAGGACGTTTTTCTTGTCTACCGGGTTTAGGTATCCAGACCCTTCTAGCGGGTCGTGCTTTTCCGTCTATTTCCAGTTCACTAGCCAGAGATATTCGCTGTTTATTATTTAGAGATTTCACCCCATCAACTCCGGCTGTATTTTTGCCTTTGTTTTCCTGGGTTACTTTTCTGACAGCGATGAGCTTGGCGTACCGAGATTTGACCAGCATCTTCTGGAGCCTGCGAACGAGCTTCACGTCTCCACGCTGACTAGCTCTATATATCCTTTTCTGAAGCTTGAAGACTGCCCATTCAGCTTTCGCCCAGTTGACATCCTTCCATTCCACTTGTGATGTAATCTCCGTCTTGGACATTGACTTCTTACTGTGAACGTATAGACCATGTAGCAGTGGGTCTGTCTGCATATCCCCTCCATTACAGAGCGGCGTTCGCTTTCGACCCAATCCCTCCAATGGGTGGCTTACGCTAGCTACTACTTGCGGATTCGACAATTCCTCAAGAGCCGTCCCACTGGTTAACTCGTTCCCAACTTCCGTTGATACCGACTTTAGAGCCTCCCAACTCCTCCGGGTTTTGGTTAGTGCCGATGGTCAAGGCTTCTTTTGCCATCTACCATTCCCTAGAGCATTTTTCGCTCCCAGCGTTGCAGCCCGATTTCGCTGGTTCTCATTAACGAAGGATAAAGGAGTTCACTTTCGTTGCTCGTAGTCGGACGCTTGGTGCTTCACCGCTTTAGGCTTGCAGCTTATCACCGTTTATCCCCGCTTCGATTCTGGCGGTGCTACCCTCTCCATAGTCGGGGGATACGCAGTCCTCTGGACACTTCAGGGGAGGGACTTGTCAGATGAGATTCACCCTCACGAAAGTTGAGTTATCTCGGTTTCGGGCTTTCGCCCTTCCCTTTTGACCTCACTTTAAGCACATGACCTTCTTCGAGGTGTGGCGCATTCGAGGGTTAGAACCCTCTCGGCTGCGCCAACGAGCCGCACGAAACCATAGGAATTTTGCTCAAATATGGCTTCCCATTCGGGTTAAGCGTGAATTCTTTACTATTGTCTGTTCGATTCTGTCACGCACGGTCGGGATTCCGAGCGGTCGTTTTTTGCCGTTAGGCTTGGGTATTTCTACCCTTCGTGTTGGTTTGAGGTTTCCCCCTTCCCAATTATTTACCAGAATCACCCTTTGCTTTGGGGTATTGACGATTTCTTTGTCAATGCCAGCCGTTGCTTTACCTTGGTTGGTTTGAGTGATACGTCGAACTGACAGTAGTAGATTGGCGTAGCTACGAAGCATCAGCAACTGCCACGCTTCTTAGCTTACGGAAGTTACCAAGCCTTCTCGCACGAAAGATTCTTTGACGCAGGTTTCTAATGGCTTTGTTGATTTTTCTCCAGTTGACCTGGTTCCAGTTCTCTAGCCTTTTCTTTAGTCCGTTTGTTGTCATTGCTGACACCATCTAACTTGTCCTCAGATTTGATTCCTTTGTGAGAGTTTCTCTCGTATAAGACCCAGAAGAAGTCTGCTTTCCTTTCGGTCAGAGGTGATGTTCCACCCTCTATCCATCCCATTACAGGCTGGCGTTTGCTTGTTCTTCCATCCTTTACCCGACAGAGTGTTCTGTCCTTGTTACCTTAGACTTACTAAGAGTATTCGACCTCTCTTAGACTCTGTGGGGCTTACCCTGTTGTGTCGTTTAGTTTTTCCATCCCCCTTTAGGTGCTATCTATTCTGCGGTGGAGATGCGTGTTCACACAATTTATAGAAACCAAAACTATAAATCCTGTCCACTTACCTTTTGGTCAGAGCCTGTCAGCCTGATTTGGCTCCTTTTCGTATAACGCAGTTTAAAATGATAGTTCACTTGCGTTCACCATTGGAGGATTCCCCCTTGCACTTGACCGCTTTAGGCTAGCAGTTTCAGTTACCAACGCGAGTCTGCATTCCATCTCGTTCATTGCTTACTTGAGGCGTGACCGGACTTCAAAGGAAGTCTTTTACGTGGGAGTAGCGGGTGTGAATCCGCTAGGGAAGTGGGCTTCCCATACTAAATAACCTTTTCAGGTCGCGCTAGGTTAAACGAATCGCACCAACACCTTTATTACTCATTACACCTACAATTTCCTACTTTTACCCTCACAATCAGTATAAATGCTTATCAGTTTTTGTAAAGAATTGTTGCTTTTGGCGTGATTTTTTGTATGTTAGACCCTTCTAAATCCTCCTCAATCCTCCTAATTAGTGCGCTAGTCGCATAGCAAGCCATGTCAAATAGACGTAAGAGGGGGGTAAAAATGATCAATTTATGGTTTTTATGGTTTTTGCAAAAGTGCCAGAGGAATTGTTGGGAGTTGAAGTTAGCGATCGGTCACTTTCGACAGCCTTGGCTCGAAAGTTTGGCTCTTGGCTGTTTGGACTTTGATAGAACTGTGCTTGACGCGAGCGTGAGTCGATATTGAAGCCAGGAGCGAGCCTGTTGGTGTACAGGGCAGCCGCCTTTACGATGGAGCGTCGCCGGGCACGACGCATTCGAGTTGGTGCTGTTCGGCATTAGCGGCGGATGCCCGACGCGATCGCGCCTTGCCCTCCTGTTTGTTCAGAAGCAGTCGGCTGATGTCGATGATGGCGAGGGAATCGTTCGTCCGATAGCCAGCCTAACGGGATCACCTTGCACTTAAGTAAGTCGGCGCGAAAAAACGCCCCTATGTAAACGAGGGCAAAGTCTCCAAAGGCTCTCTACTGGCTGACTTAAACCTGTTTGCATAGTGTTACATTATTCGGTTTAATCCCGTCTACCTACTTAGGATTCCGCATTCATGAGGTGAATTGTTTTTATTTAAAAATAGTAAATAAGGTTTGGTACGGACAAAAACATTGCTTGCTACCAAAACTGAACAGCCATAACCAGCCTCAAAAAGTAAAGGAATGAACAGCACAAAAAAGCAGCAATTTGACCGAAAAAGTCAGGCGTTTGCAGGATATTTTCGGGTAAAAACAGGTAAAGTGCAGTTCCTGTAAATGCCTGCATTTTCACGCTCTTTTGTACAGCAAATACCTGACTTTATACTGCAAATGCCTGATTTTAACGCTCCACAAAAATTTGTGATTTTTTAGCGTTTTTAACAAAAGCTGAATTGATTTAATAGTCAAGTTACGGTATCTAAATTGAATTAAAAATCAAGTTTCAGAAGTGTAAGGAAATTGGTAACACCGCAGCCGTTATGTCAGCCTTGACAGTTGCATAAATTGCTGTTGTCGGCCTCGCGCTTTGCAATCGGCTAAACTGTTATTGTCCGATCGAGCTTAAAAGTCCGGTAAAAATTTACCCCCTGACCACGCTCGCGACTTAATTTTTTAGGGAGTAACGGCGATAGCCGGATGCACCGCAATGTTCGCGAAAGCTGTATGTGCAGCGAAAGTCGAGACTTGGGTAGGTTTGGGTAAGTTTTTCAAAACAGAATCGAGCGGACAAGTGCCAACAACACCATTTCCCATCATCGCTGTTCCAACAGACGCCGCCTCCGATACGCCCGGCGATGGGAACCAAGCCCAAGTTTTGGTTTTACCACCCAGAACTAGGTCGGTGCCTGTACAAACAATCTCGCCCCAATACAGGCGAAGCTTGGGCAGAAAAGATAGCATCAGAACTGTGCGGGTTGCTCGGACTGCCCAGCGCCACCATTGAACTGGCAATCTAGAACAGCGCTTTCGGCACTGTCTCTCAATCCTTCGTGCCTGAGACAGGTACTCTGCTCCCCGGCAACGATATTTTAGCTCCTATAGTGGCAGACTATCCCCGATTTCAAGCCTTTAACCCACATTCCGCAGATGTGATTATCTTACTGGTATTTTTCAAAAATCAAAGCCATAAAGCTTTTTTTAGTCT
>NZ_JAUBTO010000292.1:0-4445 GCF_036702495.1 Microcoleus sp. C2D2
CTTTCAATCTCTAATCCCAGTTGCCCCATCCGTTTCTAGATGGGGCCCATTTTTCCTGTAGTGTTCGCGTAAACGTCGGTTATCAAAGGCATAAAATGAATAAACCAGAACTGTCGATGGCCCGCCTTGAAGCTTCCCTCGATGCCAAAATTTCGAGATATTTCGACACTTTAGATACTGACCCTGACGTGCTCAAACAATTACTCGCCGACAAGCGCTCCGAAAATACCCGCCGCGCCTATGAGCGTGATGTCAATGACTTTTTAAAAACTATGACGGGAAAGCCTGCCTGTCCTGATAACGTCTTGGAGTTTTTGCACCTTGAGGAACGGCAAGCGGTTTCGGTGGTCTTGAAGTACAAAGCTAAGCTGATTGACAAGGGACTTAAGGAAGCGACGGTTAATCGGCGGCTGGCGGCTGTCAAGTCGTTGGTGGAAATGGGTCGTAAGCTCGGTGCGTGCCATTACAGTTTGGAGGATATCAAGGGGGAGAAAATTGTCGGCTACCGAGATACAACGGGCGTTGATAGAGCCACTTTTGAGCGAATTTTGCAGCAGTGCGATCTGGCAACACTAGCCGGGAAGCGTGATTATGCTTTGTTGCGCCTGCTGTGGGGTAATGCTCTGCGGCGAAACGAAGTTAGTCAGTTGAGTGTTTGTGACTTTGACCTGGCCGGTAAGACTTTGCGAATTCTTGGCAAGGGACGCGGGACGCAAGCTGAGATGATCGATTTGGGTTCTGCGACAGTGCAGGCGATCGCCGATTGGTTAGAAGCCAGGGGAAGTTGCTCGCCCGATAGCCCGCTTTTTATAGCACTTGACTCCGCTCACAGCGGATACAGACTTAGCGGCGACGGTATCTGCAAGATGGTTGTCCGTCACAGCGAAAATGCTGGTATCAAAAAACAGATGTCCCCTCACCGCATCAGGCATTCAGCTATCACAGCGGCGCTGGACGCAACAGACGGGGATGTGCGAAAAGTCCAGAAACTCAGCAGACACAGGAATTTAAACACGCTCATGATATATGACGATAACCGGGGGCGCGACCAGCAAGACGTTACCGAAATGCTTGATGGGATGTTTTGAATATTTTTACAGGCTTCTATCAGTAATTCGTTAAGGGGATAAGTGAGCAGTCGTACAGAAACTTACGCTAAGGCTGAAAGCTTTACTGAATAAGCATTCTGGGAATCACTCTTTTTGTCTATCTAAAACTTGAAGAGTTGAAACTTAAATTGTACCAACTAGAGCATAGATTATTTGGTACAGCTTTTTTGTACGGCACAGTAAGGCTTTGAGGCTTTTAAATTTCAGACATATCAATTGGTACAGGTTTATAAGACGCGATCGCAATATTCAAAACGGCACAATCAATTCCTTAGCGTAACTTTCTGTACGGTTGCTCATTTCACCCCGTAATTGGGGCAAAGACTCATTGCCAATTACCAATTGCAAATTACCCATCGTGTAAAACGCCGAACGGAAGAATGGAGGAGGGCTTTTTGTTTTGGGGGCGATCGGGCGATCGGTCTTCTAATCTTCTGTTGCTTCCAAAATTTCCCTTAGCTTCGACATAGTATTTTTGGGTAGCTTGGTGGCTTTTGGGAGGAGAGTCCTAAAGAAGTTCACGATGTCCCCGGCGTAGCCAGATAAGTCGATCGCTGGTGCTGAATTTTGTTGGCGTTCTGCAAGTTGTGCCTCGACTTGTTCGAGTGAGGCCCGCTCCGTCTCAACCTGTTGTTTGAGTTCATCCCGTGAGCCAGCAACCTCTGCTAATTGCTGTTCGGATGCGGAGAGTTTCTGGTTGGTGGCGTCTAATTTCTGGTTGGCAGTTGCTAGTTGCTCTTGAGTTTGTTGAAGTTGCTGCCGCTCGCTCGCTACCCAGGTGTGACGGAGCAATTGATGCCAGTGCTGCTACGAAGTTGTCACAACAACAGGAGCAATGTGAGCAATCGGCACAGTCGAAGAGCGGGTAAAAATCAAACTACTTGACACCTAGGATTCCCCATTCATAAGGGTGCATTGTTTTTGTTTCTGCGTGTAAAAGTCAGGTTTGTACGGACAAAACCATTGCTTGCTAGCAAAACTAAACAGCCATAACCTGCCTCAACAGGCAAATGTACGCTCGACACAAAAAGGCAGTAATTTGGCATAAAATTGCAGGCATTTGCAGGATATTTTCGGGTAAATACAGGGAGAGTGCAGCCCCTGCAAATGCCTGTAATCTCACTGACTTTATACTGCAAATGCCTGATTTTAACGCTCACAACAATTAGCTATTTTTTAGCGTTTTTAACAAAGACTGGATTGATTTAATAGTCAAGTGGCGGCATCGGAATTGAATTTTGAAGCAAGTTGAGCAAATGTGAGGAAATTGGCAGGTAGCTAAAATTTTAGAAGCGATTTTGTAGCGTAGTACCCACTATGCCAGCAATAAAGTTGAGGCTGGACTATCTGGTTTTTGCGCTCGCCCGCCGAGCTGAGAGCGAGTGTAAGGCTTACCTCGATCGAGTGTCCGCTGCCGTCTATTGCTAGCAGTCAACTACTACGCTACTATCGCCAGCCTTTCAATTCTTTGCAATAGCAAGCGAGTGCGACCTGAATTTTTAGCAGCGGACGAGAGGAAAGCAGGCGCGATGGAACACAGATTTTCCAGCTCGGCTCTAAACCATCCTGATAAAAATGCTTTCACTTCATAGTCAGCTTGTTGCACTTCCTCGAACAAACTAGAACGCCCGTCAAGCAGTGCCACAATGTCTTCAATATCGGAACTAAAATAAAAGTTACCCCCGCCTCTACCCGTGAAAGCTTCTATTTTGGAGGCGAGGAGATAAGGCGTTGAAAAAATTAGGATTTGCCTACCACTTGGAAGTTGGTAGTGAATAGAATTAGCAATACCTGGCTTGTACCAGCGGTTAGAAAACCCCAGTACCGACTCATCGCACGGCATCACATCAATTGAAATGCCCTCATATTGCCAGCGACATAGGGGTGCCCCTGGTT
This sequence comes from Microcoleus sp. C2D2, assembly GCF_036702495.1. Lineage (NCBI taxonomy): Bacteria > Bacillati > Cyanobacteriota > Cyanophyceae > Oscillatoriales > Microcoleaceae > Microcoleus > Microcoleus sp. C2D2. Next base: position 3,006 of record NZ_JAUBTO010000292.1, read on the forward strand.
CTGTAGTTTCTTGAAGCCCAAGGGTTCGCAACAAGTTCGAGAAATTGTAATATTCAGCTCTGGACGTGATTTCCACAACACAATCAACATCATCGGTAGGTCGAATATCAGGAGCCGCCACTTCGTCCAGATACAGGAATATCGTCGCCCCTCCTGTGAAGACGATGGTAGTGCGTACTTGAGAGAGTACCCGGGCGACTGTTTCCAGCATGAGTATCTGCTGATTCATAGAGCAACGATCCTCTTTTCAAGTTCGTCTATAGCTAAACGTTGCTCCCGCACCCGACCAACTCGAATAGCGTCAATCAAGCTGAGCAAGGCGTAGAGTTCTGGATCGTTACTGGCAGCTTGGGGGACTGAACGGTACAGAGGCGCGATCGCCTGTCCTCTGACGACACCTTGAGGGTCAGGCCAGACATAAACCTCAGATGGTGAGGCAACCAGCTTGCTTTTCAATGGCTCAGCAGAATGTGCAGTTGGCAGTCCCCGCGAGAGGGGGCCTGGTTGGGCGTAGAATACATAGCGCAACCCGTGAACCAAGAATTCAAACACCGCTTGCTTCAAAATTTTCCGCTCGGAGCCATAATACAGACCGGCAGCTTCAGAACGCTCAAGGGCAGCATGAACCTCTGATGCGCTCATGCCCAAGCTTTGAGCGAGAGAACTGTACGTCCAGTTCGTTGAATTCCAACTGTGAACTTTGAGTATTGCAAGGATATCTTGGGGTTTTAGCATAGCGGATGAGCTAGCGCATTGTTTCCTTTATTCTATATTCGCGAATAGCGAATAACCAAGGTGTGGCGACTTTAATTTACTGCTCGGCGCTCGTTGAAGGGCAAGAGCCTATTCGCGAATACAGCGCTCGCCCCGGCTGCTTGAAGCCGTTGTAGGAGCGCTATTCGAGCGCGTGTTTCAGAAAACTTAGCCGCAACTTTTCTTTACCGATATAAATATATCTCCCAACATTGCTTGCTACCATCTTTCCTTTACCGATATAAATATATCTCCCAACATTGCTTGCTACCATCTTTCCCTGCTTTTTTCCAGTTCTTCCCAGCTTGCCTAAATTTGCATAAATTTGAGTTTTTTGTTGCTAATACCGCAAAAAATTGGGTTAACAATTCAAGCTGAGCTTACAAACTTTTACTCATAAAAACTCAAAAACCACAGCAATAACTCAGAAAAACTCATCGTCGAGCGACCCCAAAAAGTTAATTTTGAGGTGTTTACCTGTCGCGGTACGCTTAATAATTATTTAACAACTAAACAGCTTGCCTCTGCATTCCCCAATAGTCGCAATTGTAGAAAAAGCAAGCGACTAACTGGTAGCATTTATGCTGTAGTTTCAGGTTCGAGCAAGCCAAACTAATCGAATAGACTGTTAAAGTTGCCTAAAAGATTGCCGCCTTGTTATAGCCATTTAGCTATTGCATATCAACC